>CAJXIT010000300.1 GCA_913054055.1 uncultured Thalassolituus sp. | reverse complement strand
TGCTGAAGACCAAGTGCAGAGCAATTTAAAGTTGTTTGCTGATGAGTTGAATTTGGCTCGTGGCACCTTTAAATTGCTTGAGCTGTCTGGCCCTGAGGCTTTAAGCACCGAGATGTTATCGCTGATTGGTGATGGTGCCATAAAGATTGATGCTAAAATTGAAGCATTAGGGCAAGCTATCATTGGCCTCTCTCAATATATAAGTGTGCTGCTTGAAAGAGAGCAGGATCATCCTGTTTTGCTTATTCCAGTTATTAATAATATTCGTAAAACAGGAGGGCATAAAACCCTTCCGGATTCCCATTTCTTTTTGGTAAATCTACGCCCTAAATTACCCGAAGTAGAAAAAGCCTCTATTAATATCAAGCCACACCTACCTAGGCTTCGACTTATCTATCAAGCTGGCTTGTTGAGAGTATTAAAAAGCTCCGACCCTAAAGTTGGTTTTAAATTAATTTATCGCGCATTAGAACTCTTAGAAAAAGGCTTTAGAGGAACCCTGGCTTGGTCTTTTTGGTGGACGGCTAAGGCTGCAATGACAGCTATTATTGACGAAGACTATGAGCTTACTATCGGTAGGCGAATGCTTTTTGCGCGTATAGATCAAGTTATGCGCCTTATGATTAAGCAGGGTTTTCAAATATTTACTACTCAGCCTGCCAATGAAGCACAGAAAGAGTTGTTACACCTTGTTTCACTTTCTGCATTGAATGACGGTGTTATTGGTGATGTTAAGCAGTGCTATCAGCTGCAATCATATATTACCGAAAAGGTTTTAAAAGAAGAGCGCAAGTTATTGGCGGGGCCGGATATTGATGCTTACGATAGCCTGTCAACAGCTCTGAAAGAAGAAATTAAATTAGTAAAAGAGTCTCTTGATGTGATTGCAAAAGGTTCTTTAGATGAAGAGGGCTTTGTTAAAATTGACCAGCACTTGGAGTCCATTATTGGGGTGTTAAAAGTTGTTCATCAGCAACCATTGGCACAAAAAGTTGAGCAGCAAAAGTCAAGAGTGACTGATTTACAAAGTCAAGATGGAGACACAAAGGTTTCGGCCTTGGCACAATTAGCAGATGCCTTACTTCAAGTTGAATTAGCGTGCGATAAATTTGTTAAAGGTGAGGTGTCTGGAGAGGACGGTATCATTGGTGCGGGGCACTATGTAGAGGCCACTATAGTGCTGTTTGACGAAATACAATCTGGTTTGAGCATGACTAAGAGAGCAATGGCTTCTTATATTGAAACTGGTGACAAGCTTCACTTAGCGAATATTAGGCCATCTCTTGATGGTGTCAGAGGAGCATGGGTATTTCTAGATAAAAGTGGTGCGGCCAAAGTTATTGCTGCCGCTACTGATTATTTTGATAAGAAAGTGCTGAACTCAGATGCAGGGCCTGATGAAGCCCGCCTAGAAGTATTAGCTGACGCCCTCACCAGTATAGAGTATTACGCAGAAACCTTATCTCATGCAGACGGGGCTGGGGCGGATATTTTGGACTTGGCCATTAAAAGCATGGGGCAGCTAGGGTTTAAAATTTAATGTCTATTCTCATCTTATCAATTATTTTGCTTATATTAGCCTTGCTGACTTTGGCAGGTGCGTTAAAAGCGTTAATTGCAACTGGCTGGTTTTTAAAATGGTTGCGAGGTTCAGGTGGGATAATCCTTGTTGCAATAACCTTGGCCAGCGTGGCGTTAGGTTATGAGCTTTTGACATTTAACAAATCTGATGAAGGGCAGGTGATCGCCACTCTGACCTTTGATAAGGTTGCAAATCAAGAGTTTAGAGTTGAATTGGTTGATGCGCAGAGTAAGCCTCATAACTTTGAACTTTTAGGTGATCAGTGGCAGCTAGATGTAAAACTTGTGGCATTAACAGGTTTGGGCGAGGTAGGTCAGCCTTCCTATAAGCTAGATCGCTTATCTGGTCGGTATCTTTCGTTAGAGCAAGAAAAGCATGATCAGAGATCTGTGCACAGCTTAAGCAATAAGCAGGCTTCAGTTGGTTTGTGGCAATGGTTTATGAACAATGACTGGTTGCCATTGCTTAAAGCAAGTTACGGTACTGCTGCATTTATGCCTATGGTGGATGGCGCAATTTACCAAGTGAAGTTATTTCAGAAGGGTGTGTTAGCCGAGCCAGTAAGCGCTCAAGCAAAGCAAGCCATTGAGAGTTGGTAGTTTATTTAATTAAAAATAAACAATAAAAAAGGGGCGTAAGCCCCTTTTTTATTAATTGCTAAAGCAATATTAAACTGGGAAAAGTTCGCCAAGTTTAGTTGCTAGCATCATGTCGCCTTCAGCGCGTAGTTGGCCAGCCATGAAAGCTTGCATGCCATCTGTTTCGCCAGTCATGATACCTACTAGAGTTTCGGTAGATAGGATTAGGGTGACAGAAGGGTCGTCGTGCGTGCCATTGCCGATTTCAAATTCACCGTTGTTGATTGCAACAAAGTAGTCGTCGCCATCTTCAATGCTGAATTGGAATACATTTTCCATTCCTGCAGCAGCGTCTGCGTTAAACTTACCTTTCATTTGTTCAATGATATCTGCAACTGAAGTCATATCGTGTTCCTTAATTATATTTGTACTACATTGGGGCTTGGTAAAGTTGTACATAAAACCATCAAGCCAGTTAAACCAATAAAATTGGATGTACGCAGACTAAGCAAGCTGGATTGCCCTGTCAATAGTAAATCAGACAGTTGTTTGAATTTAGTCTAAGAGGCTAATTCTTTCTTTTTATTGCTTATAGTATGCGGGCTACCTTGTTAAACTGGCAAAAACTTAAAATAGAGGGTTGTTTGTGGAATTTCTATCTGAATACGGAATGTTTTTGGCGAAAGCGGTTACTGTCATTATTACCATTGCTGTGATTGTTGGAATTGCAGCTAGTGCACTTGCGAAGGAAAAGCACGATAAGCCTAAAATTGAGCATCTAAATAAATCTTTAAATGAGCTTAAGGGGTATTTTGAATCTGAGATACTAAGTAAGAAAGCGCTTAAGGCCATTAAAAAATCCGCTAAAGCTGATAAGAAAAAGTCTGACGATTTCGATAAAAAAGTCTATGTATTGGATTTTAATGGTGATATTAAGGCCTCCCAGGCAAATCATATCAAAAATGAAATCACAGCCATTTTAGCTATGAATCCAAAGCCAGACGAAGTTGTAGTTAAGCTAGAAAGTGGGGGTGGCATGGTGCATCAATATGGCTTTGCATCATCTCAACTTGAGAGGATAACCAATCAACAGATTCCTTTAACAGTTTGCGTGGATAGGGTTGCTGCAAGTGGTGGCTATATGATGGCAGCTGTGGCAGATAAAATTGTGGCTGCGCCATTTGCTATTGTTGGTTCAATAGGTGTTATTGCACAAGTGCCAAATTTTAATAAGGTTTTAAAGAAAAACGATATTGATTTCGAGGTTCACACAGCCGGTGAATACAAGCGCACCTTAACAATGTTTGGTGAGAATACAGATAAAGCCCGCGATAAGTTCAGAGAGGATCTTGCGGAAGTACATGTTATGTTTAAAGACTTTATCGAAAATCACCGCCCAACAGTGGATGTATCCAAGGTTGCAAATGGTGATATTTGGTATGGTCAAAAAGCCATAGAGCTTAATCTTGTTGATGAACTTAAAACTAGTGATGAGTATTTGCAGAGAAAAGCTGAAGAAGCCGATGTTTATCTCATTACCCAGGAAAAGAAAAAAACAATTGCTCAAAAGCTAGGACTTGCTGCTCAGGCTTCTGTATCAAAAGGGGTTGAGTCAGCGATTGAGAAAATGTCATTCCAAAAATGGTTTTACTAAACTAAGAGGTATCAATGAAATATTCTGCGTTTGTCGTAAGTGAGAGTACTCAAGGGCAGTACGAGGGTTCGGTTGTTGAGCTCGATACTGCAAGTCTTCCTGAGGGGGAGGTGTTGATAAAGGTTGAATATTCTTCGGTAAATTTTAAAGATGCCTTGTCAGCCAGTGGAAATAAAGGTGTTACCCGTGCATATCCTCACACCCCAGGTATTGATGCAGTTGGCGCGGTTGCCGAATCTAGCTCTAGTGAATTTATCATAGGCCAGAAAGTTTTGGTGGTTGGCTATGATCTAGGGATGAATACTTCTGGTGCATTTGGTGAGTATATTCGTGTTCCTCAGTCTTGGGTTATGCCTCTTCCTGAATCTATGAGTGCTAGAGAATCCATGGCTTGGGGGACTGCAGGTTTTACATCTGCACTGTGTGTGGAAAAGCTAATACTTAACGGGGTTACGCCTGAGCAAGGTACAGTTATTGTGTCTGGGGGTACTGGTGGGGTAGGGAGCGTTGCAATTAAGTTGTTAGTAAAACTTGGTTTTGATGTTCATGCTATTACAAGTAAGCCGAGTGCTGAGGCGTATTTGATGGGCCTTGGTGTTTCTAAGGTGGTTTTATTAAATGATTTTATTGATGAGTCTAAAAAGCCGCTTTTAAGGCCACTTTATAGTGCTGGTATTGATGTGGCTGGTGGCAATGTATTGTCGAGCATACTTAAAACGATTGATTA
>CAJXIT010000299.1 GCA_913054055.1 uncultured Thalassolituus sp. | reverse complement strand
CCATTTACGGTATTTGTTTGCGTACTTTATAGCCTGTTTATTCGGGCGAGCATTCGATTTGTAGAAGATCAAATCATAACCGACTATTTGCAAACCGAGTGGCAAGCAATAACCGTGGAATATGGCGTTCATCAATCTGCCAGTATGTTACCGAACACTAGCTATATCACAAGCTTTACCGAATCCGACCCTTTATTACCACAAGCGTTTAAAGGGCTGAGCATTGGCACTTATGAATTTGTACATGATGACGCTGAACAAGGGGAGTTCCCTAGAGTTATTTCAGATAAAGTAGAATTTAATCATGAAGAACATGATTATCATTTATTAATTGATCGGCTATCACCTGACGGCGAAAAGATCTATTTGTTGTTAAACGAAAATAAATTAAGTTCCATTAATCAGTATGAAAACTTTGTGCAGTCCATTATTTATGCCATTGCCGGTGTTGTGATTATTATGGGCAGCCTGTTGGCAATTACTTTGGCTAGATTCATCAGTCAGCCCATACAAGCGCTGAATAGTGAAGTGAGCCAATCAGATTGGCAAAATACCCAATTTAAAAGTCAGTCGCGCCAAGATGAAATTGGTATGCTGGCCAATGGCTTTTCAAATTTATTAGAACGACTTAAAGAGTCAATTGAACGGGAAAAAGCCTTTACACGCCACGCCAGTCATGAACTGAGAACACCGCTTACCGTGGCAAGCAATGCCATTTCCGTGCTGGGCCTGCCTTCTATATCAGCAGAAAAACGCATGAATAATTTACAGCGATTAAAACAATCAATGACAGATATGGATGGCTTGATTGAGGTATTTTTATTATTGGGTAGAAGCGAGAGTGAATACAGTACACAACCACTTCAACTGCGCCCTATATTAGATACATGTATTGAAAAATATGCCCATCAGTTGGAGTGTAATCAAACGTTTGAAATGCACATTGATGATAATGAAATACCCGCCCACGAATCCATACTAAAAGTACTTTTGGATAACCTGATTAGAAACAGCATTTTTCATGGAACGGGTACTGTGAATATTATTTATGATGGATTGTCTCTGAATATAAACAATCACTGCAAAGAGTCGGATCAGGGTTATGGCTACGGTTTAGAAATTGTTCAGCGAATATGCGAGGCCATGAACTGGAACCTATCGATTAAATCAGAAAACGGTGTGTTTAATGTCACGATACGTTTATTGGTATAGGGTATTACATTTTGAGAATCTTTGAATAGGGGGGGGCATCATTAGTCTGACGCGCCCCAAGAAATATCAAACTGATATTGTTTTGTTAAGAAGGCAGATAGACAAACGTTATTTATCCAGCACTTCTTTATAATTCTCCCGCTTTAACCTGTGCTCAATTTTCATATCAATCAAGGCATCCCCGCCCAAGGTTTTAAGCCAAGCTTTTGCGTCAACCGCCTCTTGCCCCGTTAACTTATGCAGCGCATCCCAAACCCGTTGCCCTTTCCATTGGGTAAACGTAAACATGCTGCGTTTGCCCTGAATGCCGCCAATTTTAAAGTCTGCTTCGCCAGTAATCCGTGATACTCGTTTGGCATCTGGATTTTGTTTCACATAGCTTTGCACGCTGTTAATGGCGGTTGCTGTGAATTCAAATTGCTCATCAAAGATTGCTTTTAAAATGGGGGTTAATGTGTCGGGCACTTGATCGTCAGGTAAAAAATCGCCTTTTTCTGCATGGGCATCTGGGTCTAGCATGCGGTTGATCCAATTTACTAAGTTGGGTTTGCCATCGAATAACGGGGTAGAGCCGGGATCCCTGTATAAGTGTGCATACAGTTGGCCGAACATGGCAAAGTCACCTACGCACGGGCGTGCACCTAAAAAATAGGGGTATTGGCTGAAGTGGGTTTCTAGTTGATTGAGTAGGTTTTCTGTGAAGTTTTCTAGGCCTTTTTGTGTGTCACCCACAATGCCAAAGCGCGGCAGGTAACTGGTCATTTGGCTTCGAATCTTTCGGCCCATGATGCGGCCAATAAAACGGGGTAAAAACGGTAAGGCTAAGCGACCAAATTCATTGACGATAAAGTCTGCGCTTTTTGGTCGTGACCAGCGGTAGTGTAATGAGGCCAATACCAACCATTCATCCCCGTGTAGTTCTAATAAGTGGGCGGCAATATTTTGTTTGGCGCCAGTAGGGATGATGCTGGGTTCAGGAAAACGTGTTTCTAATTCATCAATGATATCGGTTGAATCTTGCAGCCATTGCCCTTCAGGTGTTTGTACGGTGGGCATAATGGCTTTGCCTACCCGTTTAGGTGTGCTGCGCATTAATTCAAACACATTGGGGGTTCGGTCAATATGGGGAATGTTTTTGTATTTAAAATAGGCCAAGGTTTTTTGTGTGTAAGGGGATACGATCCAGCCTAGGTGTTGATATGGGGCGGTCATGGTGTGGGCTCTTATTTTTATAGTTGGAGGTAATATAGCATGGTGGTGGCAAGATGCATGTGTGTTCAGTTTTGTGTGGGTGCCCTGCGCCCGATTTTTAGTCGGGCACAGGGGGTTATGCCCTTTGGGTGCCCCTGTGAGCGATTAATTCAACGTGCAATCACGTTTTAGTTTTCTTTAGAGTTATGCTTCTGACTTAAGTTGTAGGTTTATGATCATTATGTCTAATTCTAAAAAATGTTAGTGAATTCATACTAGGCAGGTTGTTAATGAGGATAATAAATGAAACCTGCAGTCGTCTTATCTATGGCACTTATTCTTAGTGCGTGTGGAATTGAAAGCCAAGACACCATCAATCCTAATGCATCAGCTGATGTGAGTGATTCGCTCAATCAAACCAGCGACAAAGTTCGATTAGATCCTGTCTCATTGAATCACGCTTGGACGAACCCATTTCAGTTACCGATATCTTGGCAATTCACTTCTAATAAGCAGCATACTTGGACAGTGTTATTAGATAACCAAGCCATCGTGCGGGGCGATCAATCTCAATCAAATACTATGTTGGTTGCTAATGACCTAAGTGATGGTATGCACATTTTAAAGCTTAAACTGTGTATGAATCAGGATGATTGTATTCAAAGCCAACCGGTGCTTTTAAATTTAAATAAAGTGGTTGAGGTTGATACGGATAGCGATGCTCCCGATGTGACTAATCCTGATACAGTTAATCCTCCTAATGAGAATAACCCTCAGGATGCACTTAATGAAGCGTTAGATGATGTCATTCAAAAGTATTTTCAAGGGGGGGATCCATCTGAATATTTAGAGAGTGATGCGATTGCTTTTTTTGACCTCAATAGACAAGGCGATACGCGTATCATTCGCAACGATTTAAACGGTGAACTGCAAGGTATGGTGCAGTTTGTTCAATCCCATTCTGTTAACCCAAATGGTAACGATCAAAATAATCACCCAGATGTGGTGGCAAAAAGGCAGTCATTATTGCTGTTTACTCCATATGGAAATACTGAGCAAGGGTTTACTGTAACAGCTTGGTTAAACGATGAAGAGCTGGGGACGTTGTCTCTTTCGCATCCGAATTTGTTGCCTAAAAGTGATTATGCCAATTCAGATGGACGCCCTGATGTGACCTATAGTAAACGCGCTTACCATGCCGTGTTACCTTGGAACTGGATGCAACCCGGTTTAAGTTTGGCCTTTGCGTCTGAATCCAAACAGGGAACTTTACTTGCAAATAATATTACGTTTGCTGCGCCAGCTGAGATTGTGTTGCATAACATTCGTTTAGGGATGTTGGCGGAGCCACCAGTATCCGATAGTCATAAATTAATTACTGAAGCTGTTAAATACACCACTGATTATTTTCAAACCATTCCTGTTAGTAAATTAATCAATGCTCATTATCAAGAGATGAAATTAGATAAAGTGATTTTGGCAAATGGTATTACTTATGATCAAGTCAGCAGTGATAATGGCGGAGTCTATAGTGGAGACATGCGTCAAAACGTTGCAAAAGAACAAGTGAGCACGGGCATCAATGAAGCAAACTGGGGGCGTTCAAGTACGGCAAACCGTGAGTCAAACCCTCAACTAACAGCGCGCATTACTATGCATCATGCACAAGGGCGCTATCAAAATGGCGTGCAAGCTCATGGTTTAAGTGGTGGTGCAGGTATTGGAACACTATACGGCAGTACAGGTAACGAATTGAGCCATGAATTGGGGCATAACTATGGACTAGGCCATTACCCAGGACGTAATGGTAATGATGTATTTTGGGCGGCTCATCATGCGGATTCTGGTTGGGGGTATATTGCACACCGTAATCGCATGCGTGCCAATTTACATTGGAATGCAGATTCGTCTGGTATCACGGTTGTAGATGGCATCAAATCGACTGAGATATTTGATGATACGTACTCCTATAATAAAGATGCTATGAGTGGTGGTTCGGTCGTTAGCGCATACAGTGAGTACACACATCACACAGGTTACAGTACCAATAAAATTCAACATTGGTTAGCACCAAAGTGGATTGCCGATAAAGCATTTTCTTCGGGTCATAAAAAATGGCACGAAGGGCAATTTATTGATGCGAATGTAGGCAATCAATACCGCAAGCCAG
>CAJXIT010000298.1 GCA_913054055.1 uncultured Thalassolituus sp. | reverse complement strand
CAGACGTGTGCTCTTCCGATCTTATCTGGTGGCTCAAGACTATGGACTTCTCTGCATTGACCGCTGTATCGCCTATTGATGGCCGCTACGGCAGCAAAACATCAGAATTGCGTAGTATTTTCAGTGAATTCGGATTAATCAAATACCGAGTGCAAGTTGAAGTGCGCTGGTTACAACGTCTTGCAGAGCATAAAGACGTAGCAGAAGTACCTGCCCTTGGCGCAGAAGCAAACAGCCTACTAAACAGCATTATCGATAACTTTGGCGAAGCTGACGCAGCCCGCATTAAAGAGATCGAAAGCACCACCAACCACGATGTAAAAGCGGTTGAATACTTCCTTAAAGAAAAAATAGAAGTAAACGAAGAACTGGCTAAAATCACTGAATTTGTTCACTTCGCGTGTACTTCAGAAGACATTAACAACCTTTCTCACGCCCTTATGCTAAAAGCTGGCCGTGACGAAGTGGTATTGCCTTACATGGAAAAAGTAAGCGAAGCCATTGCTGAAATTGCCCGTGAGCAAGCTGCAACACCGATGCTTTCACGTACTCACGGTCAAACAGCCTCACCTACCACCCTAGGTAAAGAGTTTGCAAACGTGACCGCGCGTATGCGTCGTCAAATAGAACAAGTTAAGAAGGTTGAGCTGCTAGGTAAAATGAATGGTGCTGTAGGCAACTACAATGCCCACCTATCTGCCTACCCTGCAATCGATTGGGCTGAAAATGCTCAAACCTTCATTGAAGGCCTTGGGTTAACATTCAACCCTTACACCACACAAATTGAGCCTCACGACTACATTGCTGAGTTATTTGATGCCATTGCTCGCTTCAACACCATTTTGATCGACTTTGACCGCGATATTTGGGCATATATTTCAAACGGCTACTTCAAGCAAAGAACCATTGCTGGTGAAGTTGGCTCTTCTACCATGCCCCATAAAGTTAACCCTATCGACTTTGAAAACTCTGAGGGTAACCTAGGCATTGCGAATGCGGTTATGAATCACTTAGCGCAAAAACTGCCTGTTTCTCGCTGGCAGCGTGACCTAACAGACTCAACGGTTTTGCGTAACATGGGGGTTGGCCTTGGCTACAGCCTTATCGCTTATCAAGCATCCCTAAAAGGCATCAGCAAGCTTCAAGTAAATGAAGTGGCAATCGCAGCTGACCTTGAAAGTGCATACGAAGTATTAGCCGAACCGATTCAAACGGTTATGCGTCGCTTTGGCATAGAGCAGCCATACGAGAAGCTAAAAGCCTTTACACGTGGCAAGGCCATTACTAAAGACATGATGATTGAATTTGTAGGCAGCCTAGAGCTTCCGCAAGCTGAAAAAGACGCCTTAATTGCCATGACACCTGCCAGCTACATTGGTAACGCCACAGAGCAAGCAAACGCTATCTAATTCGGCTTTATTGTTATCTAATCCCGCTACGGCGGGATTTTTTTTTAGTGAAATTTATGAGTGCATTTGGCGACATCAGTGTTGAAACCTTTTTAAAAGACTACTGGCAAAAGAAGCCCCTTTTAATTAGAAACGCCTTCCCTTCTTTTAAAAGCCCAGTAGAAGCCGATGAAATAGCAGGTCTTGCCCTAGAAGAAGACGTGGAATCTAGAATCATTTTAGAAAAAGGCCCAAACCACAGCTGGGAACTGGAATGCGGCCCCTTTAGCGATGAAAGGTTTGATAGCCTGCCCGAAGAAAACTGGACCCTACTGGTTCAGGCAGTAGACCAATGGGTACCAGAGATGGCCGACCTGCTTGATCACTTTAAATTTATACCAAGCTGGCGACTAGATGACATCATGGTGAGCTTTGCCCCTAAAGGCGGCAGTGTTGGCCCTCATTACGATCAATATGATGTGTTTTTACTACAAGCCGAAGGCCAGCGAAAATGGCAACTTGGACCAGAATGCAAGCCAGACACATCGTTAAGGGCGGATACTCAGCTTTCCATACTTGAAACCATGCATGTAACAGAGGAATGGGTTGTTAACCCTGGTGACCTACTTTATATACCACCCATGTATGCACACAACGGCGTTGCCCAAAACGACTGCATGACATTTTCGTTTGGATTCAGAGCACCCAGTGCCAGCGATGTGTTGCACGGCATATCAGACATAGCAACCGACGAACTGACAGAGTTTGATCGATATTCAGACAAGGGGTTGGAAAGCGCACTGGCCTCACCGGCCCTTATTGATTCTTCTAGCACAAATAGAATCATACAAATCATTCAATCCAAGCTACAAGACAAGGTTCAAGTGAATCGATGGTTAGCCGAAACCATGACGGAGAGCAAATATGAAGATTTGCACGAAGAGCTCGAGGACCCACTAGAATGGGATGAAATATCGAGCTTTATCACCCCTGAATTTCAATTAACGCAAAATGAAACCACTCGATGGGCTTACTTTAGCAGCGACAATACTTTTTACTTATTTGTAAATGGCATTGAATACACATTCGAAAACACCAGCAACATCACTGAAATGCTGCAGCAGATTGCTAACAACCGACATACACCTGTCGCACAACTACTAAATCTTTTGACTGATGAAAAAACTCAGAATATTTTGCTAGACTTAATTAACAATAACTACCTGTATTTTGATCAACTGTAGAAACTAAGCCATGACACGGATTAAAGTCACAAGCACCACATGGGACAAGGATCGGGTTTCCTTAAAGGAGATCCGAAACCAAGTTTTCATACAGGAGCAAGGGGTTGATGAGCGCCTTGAATGGGATAAGGAAGACGCTAAGTGCGAGCACTTTGTGGCCTACATTGATAATGAAGCCGTGGGCTGTGCACGCCTTGTGGACAACAAAAAAATTGGACGCATGGCGGTGCTGAAAGCTTACAGAGGAAAAGGGGTCGGCAAAGAAATGCTAGACCACATAAAGCGCCACGCCTCCCAAAGGCGCTATACCCGCCTTGAGCTAAGCGCACAGTGTCATGCCTATGAGTTTTATCGAAGTAGCGGATTCAGCGCCTGCTCATCTCCATATGAAGATGCAGGTATTGCCCATATTGATATGGAGCTGAGAGTATTCAGCCAGGATGAAAACACCTCTGGGCAATTTAACATTCATTCCGATGATAAAATCTATCATGGTGAAACCCCCTTGGAGGCAAGCGGTTATTTTGACATTTTGTTAAGCCAATGCCGAAGATCGATGATTTTTTGCTTAACCGATGCAAGACACCCACTGTGTAATCACGGCAACCTGCTCAGCAAAATAAAGCGGCTAGCCAAAATCAATAAGCACTTTAAAGTTTATATATTAATTGCCAGCTACCACCCAAGTTTTAATGACACACCACTATTCAAATTAGCCGAACGACTCCCCTCTTTTATTGAAATAAAAACCACCAACGATGCCATCTCACAGCATTTAACATTTGATGGAAGCGCTTGGATGGACTTATATAACAATGAAAGCCGTTTCTGTTATTCAGATAAAGCTAAAGTTAAACATTTTATGGAGCGCTTTAATAAATGGTGGGCACATGGAAAACACATTTTAGATACAAAACGGCTTTCTATTTAACGTTACTAAGCTTGTTAGTTGGCTGTGCAGACAGCACACCCTACACCATCATTAAACTTCACTTTAAAACCGCTGAGCAAATGCAAAAGGTTTTAGAGCATGCCGTTAAAGACGCACCTGAATACAAATTCTCGGGGCAAACAATTCTAGTTCCCTCTGATTCAAAAAACCTAAATACTATTTCTGCCATCATCCAAGAAGTGGATAAACCACCGTCAGCTTATGAGATTGTGACAGGAAAAAAGAATGTTAAAAGCTACTCAACCAGGTCCATTAAAAATATAATTAAATTAGTTGAAGGCAAAACAACGGTTACCCAATTAAATGACTTACAGATTGAAATTGAAGTACTAAGCGCATCAAACACAACATCACTAATGAACATCATCAGCCTTTCCGTTGCTGATGATACTTATCAAAAAAACCACTGGATCATTGAGCACAACCAGCACCAAAGCTTTGCTAACGATATATTCCCCAATGGGTTTATCCTGATAAAGTATTAAAGCCTTTTAATGGAATACTGCGCTTATCAGATGGCGCCTGCGCACGATGCGTGCTTTTAACCTATGACTATGGTCCCATGCAAGCACCCTCCAATAATGTTATATGCAACCCTATGTATTCATGTATCGACCTTAAACAACCTTGTAAAATAGATTAGGTTTTACAGTTTATAAGCCAGTACTCCTGTGGGAGGGCGCTTGCGCGCGATGCAATTTTTCAGCCCATATTAAGGTCGCGTGCAAGCACCCTCCTACAAACTTATACCTCCTCGATTTCTGCGAGCCGGAACTTCCATAGGAATCAAGATTTAAACCCCTGCACGACTAAATATAAAATTTACCCACAAAAAAAGCCGAAACATTTCAGTATCGGCTTTTTGAAATTCTTTACTTTCTTAGATGGTGGGGCGAGCCTGCTATCTTAAACAGTGAACCGGCACTTCCATAGGAAACAAGATTTAAAACCCTGCACGACTAAATATAAAATTTACCCACAAAAAAAGCCG
>CAJXIT010000297.1 GCA_913054055.1 uncultured Thalassolituus sp. | reverse complement strand
AAATATAACAAAGCCAGCCAGTATCGCCAGCAAGCTGGCTGGACTCGTGAACTCGCCTCTGCTGGCAGGCGTTATGTGTAAATAAAACATGAAAGAACCAATCGAATGTCCAGATTGTAAAACAGTAATGGAAGCAGGTAGATTTCATATTGGATCTACTGTTATTGCTTTTCTATTGGTAGGCTTTTCTTTAAAGCATTTATTTTTTACAAACAAAGCTGGTAAAAAACACATTGCACATGCTAACGATGACTCTAGAAAGGGCTATTATTGCCCTTGCTGCGATTTACATATTATTAGAAAGCGATAATTTACACACATAACAATGCGCTCAAGCTTAGGACGCAGTAAACTGCGCCGCTTGGCATGAGCGTTAAACGTATTTACTGTACCATCCAAACATTGAACCTTAAATATTAACCCCATTTCAGTCATGGAAAGCCTATCTGCCTTTCCATGCTAACAAGGTTTCTAAAACATGATGGGTTTCCATATTGTTTAGATCAGCTATCTCTAAAATCGTATGGTCTAACACCGTATGGCCTAGCATCTCTATCTTTATACCGTGATGTTGTGACCAAGTGGATACTTGCTCATATGGCATTCCCTGCATGATTAATATATTTTTTATCTCGGTATTCAATAACAATTGATAAGCTTGCTCGGCCACGTAAAGGTCATTGATTGAGCTGATCAATACAATGCCCGCCATGATGACGATGCCTGTCATTAAAGGTTTTGAATGGATGAAATAGCGTTTGAACATTTTCACGTTAACAAATATGTGTGCCGACGCGCCGAATAGAAATACGATGCTCATCCATTCGTGTACCGCGCGAATGCTGCCCGGTGCAAATTCAAAAAATATCAATAAACCAGTGATGCCTGCCATAAAAAAGCTGGATATGGTGGTAGCTGTGGCTAATTTTCGCTGTGTTTGACTTGAGGGCATCATATTCGTTCACACTTTAGTAGCGCCGTTTTGCTAACGATTGGTTTGGGTATGGGTTGGCAGTCCAATTCATTGGACATTCCGTGTTTACTTAAATCTTTTAATCTAATGGCTAAATAGAATGGCGAATCCTTGGGCAAGCTTTCTATGTTTTTTACATATTTGGCTTTATTATCACTGTAAAATTCGCCGCTATATAGACGTTTATGCAGGTAAAATAATGGCAGATTTTCAGATGCATTCAGTTGCTGCCAATGATCAATAACCGGCTTTTGATTCATGGTTTGATTAAGCACTTTTTCATTAAAGCTCAGCACCAATAAAATAATTGGTACAAGTATGCTGGCAAATACAAAACTTTTTTTAGTGTTTTCTTTCATGGTAAAGCGATAGCTAAGCAAAATAACCCATGGCACTAAACACGGTAATAAATAGGTCCATAGAATATTGCCGGCTAATGTGAAAAATACTGGTGTGACCAATGCCCATGACCATAAAAATGTACGCCAGCTTTTATCTGTATGCTTATTAAGAGATTGCCATGTGAAAGCCCTTAGGCCGTAAAATACCCAAGGAAACAGTGCACACAATAAAAATAACCAAATGGTACCCAATGGACGTGCATGGGCATCTCCGTATCGATCTCCGGCCCAATCACTGACTAGGTAGCGATTAAAGTGCTCACCCACAATAAAATAATCAATAAACCCTGGGGTGGCTTTTTCTGCAATGTAATACCAAGGCAATGCCACGGTTAATGTGATGATGAATCCTGTTAACCATGGAATGCTAAGCAACAGTCGCCACTTATGATTCAATGCAATCCAAAATGCCACAGGCAGGGCAAACAAAACCAACGCGATGGGGCCTTTTGCTAATAGGCCTAACCCCAATCCTAAAAATCCAAGGTAAGCAAAATAGCGCTGATGAGATGAAACAAACATCCATAGGCCATAAAAGCTGAGTAACACCGAAAAGCTTAATGCGGGATCGGTTAATACCACACCACTGCTCATGAACCCAAGGGCAGTAGAGCTATATACAATGCTGGCGATTAATCCATGGCGAGTGCTGGATTGCTGTTTAAGCAATAAAAAAATCAATAGACAGCTAAGCAAATGAAATATGAAGCTGGGAAACCGCACCGCCCATTCGCTGTCACCAAACATACTCATGCTGGCGGCCTGACTCCAAAAAGATAACGGAGGCTTTCCCCAAAAGGGTTGTGTGTCACTGAACATGGGAGTGACCCAGTTGCCCGTGTCGGCCATTTTTCTGCCCATTTCGCCGTAGCGTGCTTCCGAAGTGTCCATTAATGGCAGCTGATCGGATATGAATAATCGAACAGACAATATGGCCAATAATAAAAAGAAAAGATGTTTGTTAGACATGGTCTGCACCTCCTTCAATATATGGGGCGTGATCATTTATGTGATCGTTGACGGCTGGATCAAGCGTACTTTTACGCTCAACCAATTTAGAAATTAAATACGTAGGGCGTTGTTTGGTTTCAATCAAAGATTAAGGCAATGCCCACTGATAGAAAGGTTAAAATAAACGCGATGAGGTGAATTAAGTTTGCCCCATGTTGAGCGGTATCAAAGCCAATGGCCACAGCCGTGATTAATGAAATTACAATGGCAGCAAAGGTATACCAGCGAATGGGTTTTTTAGAAAAAGAAATGATGCCCTCTATGGCTAAATCTATCAGTCCCCAGTAGTTCCATTTTGTTAAACCGGCTTCGCGAGCCACACGGTTATATAAAATTTCGGTGGTATTAAAGCCAAGCCAAGGAATCATGCCTTTCATTACCATCATTCTTTCGGGCATGGTTTTTAACGCGGCCAAGGGTTTGGGGCCGATTAAGCGAAAGTCACTGACTTGTTCGGGAATCACAAAACTTGGATTGAGTTTTTTCATTAAACAATAATAGAGTTTTGCGGTTACCTTTTTGGTTGTGGTATCCCCCTGACGGCCTTTGCGTTTCATGTTGACAATATCAAAGCCATCAAGCCAGGTATTGACCATTTGTGGGATTAACTGAGGCGGGTCTTGTAGGTCAGCGTCCATAAAAATAATGGCTTGCGCATTAGCGTAATCAATTCCCGCATTCATTGCGGATTCTTTACCAAAATTTCGGCTTAAGTGCAGTGCCCTGACACCAAGGTTTTGTGCGTACTGATCAATCAATATTTGTGTTTCATCGGTACTGCCATCATTCACATACAAGAGTTCATAGGGCACCTGCATTTGATCCAGTACCGCTAAGGTTTGCTTTTGGAATTCGGGCAATGCTTCTGCTTCGTTAAAGCAGGGAACAATGACGGTAAACAGTACTGAACGTGACGTAAGAGACGTGTCTTTTTTATCCTTCAGCAATGGCGTAACTTTATTAAACATAGTGATAAGACCAGTATTTATGAATGAAATAACTGATAACACTTAAAGTCACTGTGATCGTAAATTGGATCAGAACCCAGTATAGGGACTCATAGACAGGCAGTAGCTGAATGGCTACATACATTAAGCCGGTATTGGCTGCGTTGTACATTAGGGTAACGAGAAAGAAGCGTTTGGGACTTAAGCTTTTTCTAACATCATTAACAAACGTAAAGTGTTTGTTTGCGATGTAGCTGAAAATGGCGCCCGTAATGCCTCCTGCCAGTGTGGCAAACACTGGTGTCGTCACATTTAGTAATGCAATAAATACCAAATAATGCAACGCAGTGGCCATGCCTCCTATGGACCCGTAACGCAGTAAAAGTGAATGTCTATGTGGTTGTGTCATCATGGGACACATCTTAAGAACAAAGCTGTGAACCAGATGTCACAAGCTTATGTGATATTTGCTTCACATCTATTGGCGTACTCTATTGGGAATTATTGACTATGCTTGTTTTATAACGTTTTAACCTTTGGTAGCACATGATAAAAGTACTGTTAGTAGAGGATGATAAGCAATTATCAGCATCGCTTGCTGACTATCTAACAGAGTTAGACTATGACGTAGACTTTGCCTTTAACGGTAAAAGCGCCTTAACCTTATTGGGTGAAGACTCGTACGATGTGGTGATAATGGATGTGTCTATGCCGATTTTGGATGGGCTGGATACGGCTTATGCCATACGTCATGATCAGCATTTAGATGTACCCATTATTTTTCTGACAGCAAGGGATACTTTAGAAGACAAACTGGCCGGATTTAAAAGCGGTGCAGATGACTATTTAGTCAAACCCTTTTCGTCAGAAGAGTTGGTTTGCCGAATTGAGGCCATCTTACAGCGAGGCAAGTTAGTCAATAACGCCATACAAACGTTAGGCGAACTAACGTTTAATCATCAGCTTCATCAGGTGCAACGAGAAGGTACTCATATTGAACTTGATGACATTCAGTTTCAAATTCTTAGCTTGCTGGCTAAACACGCGCCGTCTCCCATTTCTAGAATTGGATTAGAAGATCATTTATGGCCAGAAGGTTTGCCAGAGAGCGATCCTTTGCGTACTCATATCTATCGTTTAAGACAAAAATTAGATAAACCGTTTAAACATAATTTAGTGGTAACCGTTCATGGAAAAGGCTATCGATTGGCTATTCCCCAGTAAGAGTTTTTATACTCGGGTGG
>CAJXIT010000296.1 GCA_913054055.1 uncultured Thalassolituus sp. | reverse complement strand
CCGTTCAGTTGTAACCGTATTCAAATCTATATTCATATAGTTTTTGCGCTATAACAGTTTATTCAACGTCGCGTGACGCTTTTTCCGGTGACGTGTTTGCCGGGACAAAGCTCGCCACACATTTCTTTTATTGCGAGCAATCATGCGGCATTAGGTACAGTTTCGTCAATTCCAAAAACTTTTTTTACGTCGCAGTAGAACATTTGTGCATTTCTAACCCATTCATGTATTTATATTTTTTCTCATTAGTACTTTTGGCTACTTATCGCACTATTTGTAGGTAGTTTCTTGGATACACGTCGTACGACCGTTTAACTTAATACACGATCATGTGATCATATATTTTTGGATATACGTCGCACGACGTGTATCCAAATCTCAGTATCAGAATTTATTTTAATTTTTTAGGTCGTTTTTAAAGCAATTATATTAGGCATGCCTATACTGTATAAAAAACCAGTAGCAGGTGTGATTATGCATGTCATTGATACCAGAAACACAATCAATAGAGCATCAGTGAGTTTTAAAGACCGCTATCGATTATTCATTCGTTCTAAAGGGTTGGCTTATGCTACTGAGAAAACCTATTGCCACTGGGCAGCCCGATTCATTCGTCAAATGAGTTACAAGAATGAGAGTGAAATATGTGTCGACCACATTAATTATTTTTTATCAGAACTCGGTAATACACGTGGGTGCTCAATCAATACGCAAAGGACTGCGCTTAATGCTTTGGTCTTTTTATTTAGAGAGTTTTTACAAGTAGATGTGGGCCAGCTTTCTTTTCAGCATGCTCGTAAACCTAAAAAAATACCGATCGTTCTGTCTAAAGAAGAAGCTCAAGCCATAATTAGTAATATTACAGGCAGAAGAAATCTGATCACTAAAATTTTATACGGATCAGGATTACGCATTTCTGAAGCGGTTACCTTACGTGTTAAAGATATTGACCTGAGCAATGGAGGATTGTTTGTAATGGAGGGAAAGGGCTATAAAAGCCGGCGTACATTATTGCCAAACAGCCTAGTCGAACCGTTAAAACAGCAAATAGAGTTTGTTAAAAATCAGTTTGAAGCCGATAAAGCCATTGGTATGGCGGGGGTATTTATGCCAGATGCACTTTCTCGAAAAATGCCAAAAGCTCAATACGAATTGGCTTGGCAGTATTTGTTTCCCGCCGATCATTATTCGGTCGACCCAAGAAGCGGCGTTGAAAGGCGGCATCACTTTGGCCCGCAACAAGTTCAAAGGGCAATTAAATCCGCTACCACAAAGGCAGGTGTGAATAAGCGCGTGACATGCCATACGTTCCGCCATTCTTTTGCCACCGAGCTTTTGAAACAAGGCACTGACTTGCGCTCTATTCAAGAATTATTAGGGCATACATCCATTGAAACCACACAAATATATACTCATGTGGTTGGCTTGAATGAGCGGGGCATTATCAGCCCGGTGGATGTGGGTTGATCTCTAATGGCTGGCTATTAGCCTTTGAAAAATACTGTGTCACTTGTATAGATTGCTTAAAGCGCTTCACTTCATCAAAACACACTTGCGCTTCTGCAAAGTCTTTTGCTAAATAATTGAGCCATTGCTTGAACCTTGCCACGGCGTATTTTTCTGCTGTGACCAATAATAATTGCTGCAAATAATTTAACAGCAAAGCTTGCACTTGTGGCCAGGTTAACGGGGTATGGGTTTCATCACATATTTGTTTGGCTAAATCAGGCACGGACACCGCGCCGCGACCTAGCATGACGTGTTCGCAGCCACTGGCAAGTTTGCAGGCGTGATAATCGTGCACGGTAAAAATATCGCCGTTGGCGATCACTGGAATATTAAGCGTATCTGCAATCGGTTTAATTAAGTGCCAATGGGCCGGTGGTTTGTAACCTTGTTTTTTTGTGCGCGCGTGTACGGTTAAGTTGTTTGCACCAGCCGCTTCAATGGCCAAAGCGTTATCCATCGCAAGGGAATCATCTTCGTAGCCTAAACGCATTTTGGCGGTGAGTAATGTATTCACTGGCAGCGCATTTTTTACCGCATTCACAATCTGATAAATACGATCTGGCTCTTTTAACAACACCGCACCACCCTGCCGTAAATTAGTGCCTTTGGCTGGACAGCCAAAATTTAACGATATGGCTGGTGCACCAAGCTCAATGGCTCGGCAAGCATTATCGGCCATGGCACTTAGGTCACTGCCCAGTAACTGCACATGAACTTGTGTGCCTGTTAAGGTTTTACCACCCTGCCTGAGTTCTGGACAACTGCGTAAAAACACGTGCTCAGGCAGCAGTTGATCCACCACTCGAATGAACTCGGTAACACAATAATCATACCCCCCTTGGGCGGTAAGAATTTCCCGCAACGGGTGATCGATTAATCCTTCCATGGGCGCTAGGCCAATGCTCATGTGCTGACTCTTAATATGAAATTAACGGGGACTATAGCTTAAAATTATTGCTGCTCACATGGGCTGATAATAGCCACCCTGTTTGCTATACTTCGGCAATCTTAATTTTAACCACGATTTATATTCGGTAAGCCTTATTCGCTGTGTTGATATAAACAGCTCAGGCTTCACCCTAGAAGTGAGATAACACTATGCCAGAATATCGCAGCAAGACCTCAACCGGCGGCCGTAATATGGCCGGAGCACGTGCCCTATGGCGCGCAACCGGTATGAAAGACGATGACTTCTCTAAGCCAATCATCGCTGTCGCAAACAGCTTCACTCAATTTGTACCGGGTCACGTGCATCTTAAAGACATGGGTCAATTGGTTGCCCGTGAAATTGAGAAAGCCGGCGGCGTTGCTAAAGAATTCAACACCATTGCGGTAGACGATGGTATCGCCATGGGTCACGACGGCATGCTATACAGCCTGCCAAGCCGTGAGCTAATCGCTGACTCGGTTGAGTACATGGTGAACGCACACTGTGCAGACGCCATTGTGTGTATCTCTAACTGCGACAAAATCACACCGGGAATGCTGCTAGCCTCTTTACGCTTAAACATCCCTGTAATCTTTGTTTCTGGCGGCCCAATGGAAGCGGGCAAAACCAAATTGTCTGAGCACAAATTAGACTTGGTTGATGCCATGGTAATCGCAGCAGACGATGAAGCGTCTGACGAGAAAGTCGCCGAGTACGAGCGCAGTGCCTGCCCTACTTGTGGCTCATGCTCTGGCATGTTCACCGCTAACTCAATGAACTGCTTAACCGAAGCATTAGGTTTATCATTACCCGGTAACGGTTCTACCTTAGCAACGCACGCTGACCGTGAAGAATTATTCTTAGAAGCGGGCCGCATCATTGTTCGCAACGCCAAGCGCTATTACGAAGAAGATGACGAGTCGGTATTGCCACGCAACATCGCTAGCTTTAAAGCGTTTGAAAATGCCATGGCACTAGACATTGCCATGGGTGGTTCAACCAATACCATTCTTCACTTATTGGGTGCTGCCCAAGAAGCCGAATTAAAATACGACCTAAAAGACATTGACCGTTTATCACGCGTGGTGCCTCAGTTAAGTAAAGTGGCTCCAAACTCGCCGCTTTACCACATGGAAGACGTTCACCGTGCCGGTGGTGTAATGGGCTTATTAGGGGAATTAGATCGTGCCGGTTTATTGCATACAGACTTGCCAACGGTTCATGAAAAAACCATGAAAGACGCGTTAGACAAGTGGGATATCATGCGTAACCCAAGTGAAGAAGTAATGAACTTTTTCCGCGCTGGCCCAGCGGGCATTCCTACTCAAACCGCGTTCAGCCAAAGTACGCGCTACCCAACAGTTGATGGGGATCGTGAAAACGGTTGTATCCGTAATCTTGAAAATGCTTACTCAAAAGAAGGCGGCCTTGCGGTTCTGTACGGTAACATTGCCTTAGACGGCTGTGTGGTTAAAACCGCAGGCGTGGATGAAAGCATTCATGTTTTCCAGGGCAAAGCAAAAATCTTTGAATCACAAGACGATGCCGTTAAAGGTATTCTTGCGGATGAAGTAGTGGCAGGGGACATTGTGATCATTCGTTACGAAGGACCAAAAGGCGGCCCGGGAATGCAAGAAATGCTTTACCCAACTTCGTACCTAAAATCGAAAGGCTTGGGTAAAGACTGTGCACTGTTAACCGACGGCCGCTTCTCTGGTGGAACCTCTGGCCTATCCATTGGTCACTGCTCTCCAGAAGCGGCTTCGGGCGGCGCCATTGGTTTATTACAAGATGGCGACATCGTAAACATTGATATCCCTAACCGTTCAATCAACGTTGACCTAAGCACAGAAGAGCTTTCTCATCGTCGCCATGAGCAAGATAAAAAAGGCTGGAAGCCAGTAGCAGAACGCCCACGTAAAGTGAGCCGTGCATTAAAAGTGTATGCGAAGTTTGCAACATCAGCGGATAAGGGTGCGGTTCGTGATAACGCATTGATTGATGCTGAGTAATCACTTTAGGCTTCGCTAAATTCTATCTTTCGCTGGCATTTAGCAAGCCATAAAAAACCGCCTTGAGGTTACTCATGGCGGTTTTTTTTGTGCCTGTATGAACTGAAGTTCATTCCTTCATTGATTCTGCTTATTAGCTCAGGCATTATTCGATACAAAT
>CAJXIT010000295.1 GCA_913054055.1 uncultured Thalassolituus sp. | reverse complement strand
CATCGATATTATTAATGAAGTACTTAGCAACTATACACACTTAGACTTCCACATAAGCTGCTCAGATACATTACCCAATAAATCATTTACGCAGCAATATAAAGAAACCGATTATCATTTTATAGGCCGTTTATGTGAGCACTGGGGCATTCACTATTATTTTGATACAGAACAAAACAACACTCTTATATTTGCCGACGACAAACATTATCAAGAGTCAGAAACCGATATTAGATTCATTGAAGCCCCTACCCCAGAGCAATTGCCCACAGCCGTTACCGCACTGAATATGCAACAACATCCATCCATTGAACACGTTGTAATAGAAGGCCGTAACCCTGAACAAGACAGCCAATTAATTACAGCTGAGTATGGCACCCCTTCACCTAATCAAGCGTCTTTAACATTCAAAGGCATTGGCATAGACAACGAAGACGAAGCCTCACTTATTGCGCAGCGCCGCCACGAATTACAAACCAGCCAACACACAATTTATACCGGAACAGCAACCGCTCAGACGATTCAACCCGGCTTTGTGACCCGCATAAAAATAGATGATCAAAATACAATTGCTTTACTTGTACTTTCAACCGAATACTCTGCTGTTAACCTAAATCGTGTGAGCGATGAAAAAGCCACTGAATTTCACTTACAATTCACAGCCATGCCTGCAGACATCACATTCAGGCCTCAACTCAGTCGCACCATACCAACAGCCATATCATCAACTGCACGGGTCCATTCAGTTTTTGATAGCCCATCCATGGCTCATCGCGATACACTTGGCCGCTATAAAGTCATATTTGATTACATGGAAACAGAGCGTATCTCTCACTGGATTCGTAAAAGCCAATCCGCAGCCAAAGATAACCACTTAGATGTGCCCTTACTGCCCGGCACCGAAGTTCAAATAGCATACTTAGGGGGCAACCCTGATCTGCCCTATATCAGTTGCGCCTTGGAAAATTCACAGTCCACCGAAATCACCAGCAATAATGAGCGCCCCTACACCACCAGTTTGCATACCAGTGGCATATTAAGCTTGCAAGCTGGCCGCTCTCTTAGCGCAAGTTTTCGCGCCCCCATGAACAAATCAAACAGTACTAATCCTGCAACAGTGGCCAATACGGTTACCCCTTCCAATACAACCGCAACCATTAGCGAATATAATCGATTAGACAACCACGGTGTGGCAATGCCTAACGATGAACGGTTAACCGACACCCATACCGATTACAACGTAGAATCTTATCAAGGCCAAGTTTATAAGGTACAAGACACCGTTAGCTTTTTTTTAGGCGATAACCCGTCTTATTATTTTGGGCAACAATACCGTGAAGCTCACATAAAAAATCCACACGAAAAAAGTGCAACCCTATCAAACACCTTTAGTTTTTCAGATGACCATTTTTTAGAAGAAGACCTCCCATTCATCGACCATAGTTCAGCACTGAGCAAAGACCGCCAAGTGGGCATGGTGAGAAAATTATTTGGCAATCGATATAACTACCATGACGGACACATCGTCACCGTAAGAGAAAGCAGTAATGGCCCACATAAAACCATCAACTATGGGCCTAGGTATATTGAACACATACAAGATAAAACGGACAAGGCCGTTAATCCCATCACCTTAAATTTTCCAGATGATCCTGCTTTAAAACCCACACAAGATGATTTCATCATCAGAAATCACCTTAAACAATTTAGAATGTACCACAATGACACCGTTACAATACAAACAGGCAATACATATATTGAGCGCACTGGCGATACCGAACGCGTACAAAAAGAAGGGGCCAGTAAAGTCACCATATCAGGTACCAGCCGAGAAAAATCTATCAATATTTCCGGCATATCAAAAAAAGAAATTACAGCGGCAAAAATTGAGGCACATTTCACCACGCCTGAATTATTTAAAAGCATCGTAGGTGATCGTAAAACCCATGTCTATGGATCAGACAACGCTTTGATTTCAGGCGCCAAAACCGCCCTAACCGTAGGGGCCAATGTGTCTACAGAAGTGGGTGGATCGGCAAAAATAGTGGCTGGTATCGATACTAAGCTGGTATTGGGAATGAAAAGTGAAATGATCATGGGCCCATCAATAAAATGGAACAAGCTTCCAGAGTGCAAAAAGGGCCCAGGTCATGTGACCAAAGAAGATTTTTCAGTAAGAAACTTAGAAACCGAATTATTAAATTTAAAAATCAGTTTAAGTAATGCCAAGCTCAATCTGTGGAAAGGCATATTGATACTGGGCTAATCGTACATCACGCTCTTACATCACACGCCAATACAAGCCAGTATTGGCGTGTACTTCCCCCTCGCCCCAAAACCCTTTCACCTACTCTGTAATAACCAAACTATTAAACGTCACCGATCACACACATGATTATTCTGAACAGTCTTTTTCATAATTAAACAAGGTACCGCCCTTGATAACAGCCATTAAAACGTCATTATCTAAAACACATAATAAAACATGACAGAGCCATACATGAGCCACCCAGTTGATCAAACCCTAACCCTGCCAAATGGCAACGTACTGCCCAACCGCATTGCCAAAGCCGCCATGGAAGAAAACATGGCCATTGAAGGACACCTGCCCGGTGACGGCATTTTTAAACTGTACAAGGCTTGGGCAAACGGTGGCACAGGGTTATTGATTACAGGCAATGTGATGGTAGACCACAGAGCCATGACCGGCCCGGGAGGCATTGCACTAGAACAAGACACGCCACTAGAACCTTTTAAACAGTGGGCAAACAGTGCAAAGCAAAACAATACGCAAGTATGGATGCAAATAAACCACCCTGGTCGCCAAGTATATGCCGCCATGGGCGGACACGTTCTATCCCCTTCTGACATACCATTAGACATGGGCAAACACAGCAGCCTGTTTGGGCAGCCCACAGCCATGACCGAAACACAAATTGAAGAACTGATTCAACGCTTTGCCACCACCGCCAGCCGCGCCATAGAAGCGGGCTTTAACGGCGTGCAAATTCACGCCGCTCACGGCTATTTACTGTCACAGTTTTTATCGCCCTTAACCAACAAACGTCACGATCAATGGGGCGGTCCATTAGAAAATCGCGCACGCTTGCTTTATCAAGTGGTCAAAGCCATTCAAAATACCGTACCCAAAGATACCGCCATTGCCGTTAAGCTTAACTCAGCGGATTTTCAGCGCGGCGGTTTTGATAGTGACGACGCACAAGCCGTAGTCAAAACATTGGGTGAACTGAATGTGGATTTAGTCGAGCTTTCAGGGGGCAGCTACGAAAGCCCAGCCATGCAAGGCATCACCCAAGATGGCCGCACCCTAGAACGGGAAGCCTACTTTTTATCATTCGCCAAAGACATTGCACAACACGCCACCATGCCCATCATGACCACCGGCGGCATTAACCGCTTGGCCATCGCCAACAACGTAATAAACGCAGGCGTCGACTTGATTGGTATGGGCCGTGCACTGGCCTTTCGCCCTGACCTTCCCAATCAATGGAAAAACAATTCTGACGCACAAGCCCAACTACCCAATGTGGCTTGGAAAAATAAAACCATGGCCAGCATCGCCACCATGGCCATTACTAAACGACAACTGCAGCGCATTGGTAAAGGCAAACAACCTAAACCTAGCTCCTCTGCTGTGTTTAGTTTAATAGCGGATCAGATGAGATTGAAGAAACTAACTAAGCGGTATCGTGCACGGTATGCGGGTGGGTTTTAAAATTTAGCGGGTAATACACTAAATTTATAAAAGCGCAGCCTTGGGCTGCACTTTTTATAACTTTTATCACAATGGAAAGTATTAATAATTTCTACGGACTTTATAGATAACGGAAACCGGTTTTGCAGTGCGTTCAAATTCGACCATGGCATAATCAAGCTTACCTAAAGCCTCAGGACTTGGATCACACAGGGCTGGATCAAAGGCAAAAACTTCAGTGACTGTCATCAATCTTGTATCATCATTTTCAGACACGCCAGAAATTTCTAAACTTGAGCAAGCATCACTGGTGCTAAGTAACACCACCACTTCATTGATTTCAAAATTAGGGCTGGGAATCGCACCAGAGTAACTTGGGATATTAAGTACAATATCGTTGAAGCGGTGACTGTATTTTGCTTCTAAAATCTGACCACCCATAATATCAGATTGAGTGCCTTCAGATGCTATAGTGAAACTAATTTCCGTAAATTCAGTGGTGCTATCATCACTGTCAGAAATGTCTAAGTCACACCCCATAAGCAAAGTACTGCTAAGAAAAATGACACTCGCTGTTTTCCATGTATTCATTACTTATATCCCTATAAAAACACGATGCACTGCAACTCTTTAGGCCTTCTGAGGGCTGCGATGTTATTGTGGCGGCACGTTTACATGTCACTTTTAAACTTTATAGGTTTAATGTGACTAGAGTATTAAATCTTTAGTTTTAACATCGGGCGATATTTGAGTAACGCCTGCCAGCAAAAAAGAGTCCCGCCAGATTGTTGGCGATTTGGCTGGCTTTGTTATGCATCATCTGGTTGTTGACCACCAAGCCAAATAAGCAGCAAATGAATTAATAGCACCACCAACAATAGAAAGCCAAGTAAGAGAGGTATAAAAC
>CAJXIT010000294.1 GCA_913054055.1 uncultured Thalassolituus sp. | reverse complement strand
ATACAACACCCAATTTAAATGCCTGCGAATAATTTACGACGGGTAATAAATCTTGAGTGAATGTCTGAAGTTTTTTCCAGAGTTTTGCGCCTAGTTTTTCTAGCCAAGTAAGAGATTGTGTTAAACCAAATAAATACAGGCCCATTAAAATTAGCATCACACCAGATAGGGATCTTAATATGAGGCCTGCGTAGTCATGAGTACTAGCCAGCCAAAGGCCTGCACCACCAGCAATCAATCCCAGTAAGGCATAGGTTAAAATACGACCCAAGTGATAGCCCAGTTGAAGCAAAATTGGGTTAATAGGCTTGGGGTGGATCTGTTGTTTTCTGCTAGAGAGGGATAGTGCGCCCACGATACCTCCGCACATGCCCATACAGTGAACACTGCCCATAAAGCCTAATAAGAATGCCGTTAACAGAGATAAGGGTTCATTCATTAAGATGGATCTTTGTCACGCTCTGATTGAGAGTCTGAATTCGGTTTAGATTGGCCATTGGATTGAATGTTGGATTGGTCTGGTGAAATATCGTCATCAAATAAGATGCGATGGGCGGGGCTGTCTAAATCATCAAATTGCCCTTTTTTACTGGCCCATGAAAAAATAATTGCACCAAGAGCAATAAAAACAAGAGTCACTGGAATGGTGATGAATATGATTTCCAAAGGGGTTACCTAAAGTCTGCTCACTAACTCTTAAAGAGAGTCGTGAAAATATGTATTAAGATTACTGAGGTATATTATTCAGGCGAAGGGCATTAAATACAACCACAAGCGAGCTAAGGGACATACCAATGGCAGCAGCCCATGGTGGCAGCCAACCTAAAGCTGCGAGCGGTAGCACACTGGTATTGTAGATGAGCGCCCATGTTAAATTTTGCTTAATAATGCTTTCAGTTCGACTAGCCTGAGAAATTAGTTTGGGTAAATTTTGTAGCTGGTTACCCACTAAGATGACATCAGCATGGGTTTTTGCTAAATCACTGGCACTGCCTATGGCAATCGATACGGGGGCTTTTGCTAAAACCGGTACGTCATTAATGCCATCACCGACCATGATGCTCATATCATTTTCGGGTAGGGATGATAAGTAATTGAGTTTTCCTTCTGGGGTTACTCCGCCACGGTATTGAGAAATATTCAGTTCGTTAGCAACGGTTGCAACTTGGTGGCTTTGATCGCCACTTAGCATTTCGGTGGTTAACTTGAGTTTGTGCAAAGATTCAATGGTGGTTTTTGCATGGGGCCGTGTTTGATCGCTTAATAAAAACCAAGCAACAACATCGGATTTAGATGCTAATAAAATCCAGTGCCCTGAGTCAGGTTGGTTAATCTGATTAGGGTGCACTAAAATTTCACTGGCATAACGAGCATTACCTAGTCGATAAAGTATACCATCCACTTCACCGCTTAATCCTTGACCAGGTTCGACCTGTATATTTTTAGCCATAGGTGTATGTTCGGTTTGTTTGTTTTTAAATGCGGTGGCGATAGGGTGCTGGCTGTGGGCTTCTAAGCTGGCTGCGATACTAAATGCAGATTGCTCTGATGTTGATGGGCTGATTGTTTTTTCAATGGTTAATTTACCAAGGGTCAGAGTGCCGGTTTTATCAAATATTACCCGTTTACTTTTTGTTAAATTTTCTAATACATGACCGCGGGTGATTAAAACCCCTATTTTTCTAAGTGCAGCAGAAGCGGCAGTCAGTGCGGTGGGTGTTGCTAATGATAGGGCGCAAGGGCAGGTTGCAACCAATACCGAAAGCGTAATCCAAAACGCTTTATCACTATCGATGAAATACCAAGTAGTGAATACCAAGGCAGATAAAATTAATACAGCGGCAACAAAGTATTGTGCGATGATATCGGCTAGCTTTGCGATTTTGGGTTTTTCTGTGGCGGCTCTATCAAGTAGTGACATAACGGTTGATAGCTGTGTGTCGTTTCCTAAAGCGGAGACTGTCATCTCAAATGGACTTTCCACATTCAAACTGCCGCTAATCACAGTGTCATTTTTCTTTTTAGAAACAGGAATAAATTCACCCGTAATGATGGACTCATCAATACTGGAGCGTCCGGCTATTATTTTCCCATCAGCAGGGATCGTTGTGCCAGGTAAAATCAGAATAATGTCCCCTTGTTGTAGCTGAGAGACAGGAATAACAGCTTCTTCTTTGGTTTCTGGGTTGATACGGGTGCACGACCTTGGCAGTAAAGTATCCAGTTGATTGCCTGCTTCCCCAAAGCGTAATCGTGTGCGCGCTTCTAAGAATCGGCCCACCAATAAAAAGAACGTGAACATACAAACACTATCAAAGTATACCTCTTCACCATTGGTGAACGTGGACCAAACACTGGCTATGTAAGCACCACCAATGGCAATCGAAACAGGAACATCCATTGTTAAGTGTCGGGTTCTGATGTCGCGATAAAAGGCAATGAAAAAGGGCCTTGCACTGATGAGTACAACGGGTGTTGTGATGGCGAGGCTAGCAAAGCGGAAATAGGTTTCAAACTTTTCAAATGTTCCTGCCCAATCTCCAACATACAGTGGGATAGCAAACATCATGGCCTGCATCATCCCCAATGCGGCTAAAACAAGTCTTCTGGTGGCGAGCTTCTGTTCTTCTTCTAATTTTTGCTGGGCAAGGTTGGGAGTATAAGGATGAGCTTTGAAACCAATTTGATAAATTCGAGAAATAATTTTACTTAACGCTGTCTCGCTTTGGTTCCATTTGATATAGAGTCGGTGCTGACTAAGGTTTAGGTTAGCACTTTCAACCCCTGGAAATTGTTTGATTTCTTTTTCAATCAACCAGCCGCAAGCTGCACACGTAATGCCATCAATAATTAATGAAAGAGATAACGCTTGCTCTTCATTGGGCGAGCTTTTGGGTGGAGAATCACAAATATCTGAAAGCACTTCTGAGTTGTCATAAAGTGAAAGCTCTTGAGTGATGTGTTCTGGTAAGGCTTCTGGGGTGAATTCGGGTGTTTCGCTGGCATCGGTTCTGTATTTATAGAACGATTCACTGCCGCTACTGATGATTGCTTTGGCAACGGCTTCACAGCCTACACAACATAAATCTCGTGATTCGCCCAGAATGGACAATTGGATATTTATGTTGTTAGGGACAACTTGATGACAATGAAAGCAGTTTTTTGACATAACAACTTAAAGTAGGAAGGCGCTACCTTGAGTAATGTGAACGCTTTTTCTAATGCGCCATTGTTGTTCGATAGACTCTACCATAATGTAATAGCGACTATCTTCAAGGTTGTCGATAAAGCCTTTGTAATTACCTTTTTGGCTGTGCTGTAAAAAAGCATCGCGATCTTTTTCTTTTAAAGTAGGGTGACTTAATTTTAAAGTTAAAGTCGTTGGAGGAGTTTGACGGCTTTTGTTGATCGCAATGCTCGCATTGTTACCCTCAATCAGAACGGATAGTTCAATATCCAATTCAACGGATTTTTTATCCCATTTCATTTCTTGGTTGATGGCTAAGCCATCCTTGTAGTAGTTATCTCTAACGAGGGTGTCCTTGGTATTGACGGCAAGAGAGATAAAAAAGATGCCCATGATTACAGAGCTTAAAGGCACACCAATAAGCATCAAAACATAAGGTTCTTTGTACCAAGGTCGATTATCAGTCGTCATAGTATCCACAATTAACATAAGGCTGTAATCAGCAAGATGCTGATGCATTTTTAAGAGGCGCTATCCTAGCATTATGAGCCATAAATACTAGGATAGGATCCACTTTGGCGTTGGGATTATCGCCCTGCAGGGCCAATAAAACGGTTCTCTGCTTCGGCCTCTAATCCATCATCACGAGTGATAATGAAATTTACGTCAGTACGAGATTGTTTCAAATCCCAAGGAACCGCTTTAATGCTCAGTGGAAGTGTGCCCACTTCACCTTCTTTAAGGTTAATGGCAGTTTTACCGTCAAGTTCTGCACCTTCTAAACCTTCAACACGAATCGTAAAAGAATGAGAGGCTTGAGCCATGTTCATGATCTTTGCGTTGTAGGTATTTTGAACACGTCCATCACTTGTATTGCTGTAAAGGGCGCCTCGATCTCGGATGACATCCAACTGTAAAGGCTGACGATCAAATATGGCGTAAGCAAATAGCCCCATCATAACTAGCAGTGCCACTGCGTATCCAACTAATTTGGGTCGAATAATATGAACAGGGTTACCTTTAAGGGCGTGTTCATTGGTATAACGGATCAACCCTTTTGGATAGTCCATTTTTTCCATGATTTCATCGCAAGCGTCAATACAAAGTGCGCAACTTATGCATTGGTATTGTAAGCCATCGCGAATATCGATTCCTACCGGACACACTTGCACACAAAGGCTGCAATCAACGCAGTCGCCGATGTTCGCTTCTACAGGGTTAGTGCCTTTTTTACGAGTACCTCGGCCGGTGCCGCGCTCACCGCGGCGTTCGTCATACGAAACAATCAAGGTGTCTTGGTCAAACATAACCGCTTGAAAGCGAGCATAGGGACACATGTGTAGGCAAACTTTTTCACGCAAAAAGCCTGCATTGCCGTATGTCGCTAACGTAAAGAACAGCATCCAAAATGTAGCCCAGCTGTTTTCTAGGCTGAA
>CAJXIT010000293.1 GCA_913054055.1 uncultured Thalassolituus sp. | reverse complement strand
TTGACTAAAGATGTGAATTGTAGTTCACTTCTTTGTGTGAATATGGATTCACTTTATGGCGTATCGACAAACCGAGCATACCCAATCTAAGAAAGCGGGCACGCGGGCAAGAATTTTAAAGGAAGCCAGGCTACTGGTCACGGATAGTGGTTTTTCTTCACTGGCCGTGGCATTGGTGGCAAAAAAGAGTGGCATTGCCACGGGTACTATTTATCGCCATTTTCCGTCTAAGGCGGAGCTGGTAGCGGAAGTGTTTAAGCACGCCACAGAGCATGAATTGCACGCAGTGACTCAAGCGTCACAGGTCAAAGCACCGGCAAAAGAGCGCTTAAATAAGGCCATTGAAACGTTTGCTATTAGGGCGCTACAAGCACCTAGGTTGGCTTATGCTTTGATTGCAGAACCGGTTGACCCGATTGTTGAAAGAGAGCGTTTAAGTTATCGCTATGCTTATGCAGAAGCGTTTGAAGACTTAATTAACGACGGCATAAAGGCCAATGAATTTGTTGAGCAAAATGCCAGTACCTCAGCTGCAGCATTGGTTGGGTTATTAACAGAAGCATTGGTGGGACCGTTGGCCCCCCATTCTGATTTAACCCATTCAGAAACAATAGAAGAACAACTTGGAGAGCGAGCCACTCTAAGTACTCAAGACAAACATACACTGCTATCTGATATCACCCAGTTGGCGTTACGAGCAGTGGGTTGTAAAGATTAGAGCACAAGGTCTGATGATCATGTGCTTAAGGAGAATAAGACATGACTCAGACACAAGCCGAATCATTCATCAAAGAATCTAAGCCAGTGAGTCATGGGGAAACCCATGAAGTGTTTAATCAACCCACTGCACTTGAGCCTTACAATGCTTATACCAGTGATTGTGCATTGCAATATTGGGTAGATCGATTTTCCGCAGGTTGGCATCAGTCGCAATTATCTGAGTTTGGCCATCGTGTGGGAACTGATTTATACGAAGCAGGGTTTGCCGCCAATAAATATAAACCAGAATTTAAAACACATAGTCGCTTTGGCGAGCGTATTGACCAAGTAGACTTTCACCCTTCCTATCACTTGTTAATGCAAACCGCATTAGAAGCTGGCCATCATAGTTTGCCTTGGACTGAAAAAAAGATGGGAGCGCATGTTGTTCGAACCGCCATTGAGTACATGCATTCTCAAGCCGATCCAGGAACCGGTTGCCCGTTAACCATGACGTTTGCAGCTGTTCCTGCCTTAATGCACCAACCTAATATAGCGAAAGACTGGGTGCCTAAAATCACCGCCAATCATTATGACCCGAGAAATGTGCCATTTTATGAAAAGCAGGGTTTAACAATTGGTATGGCCATGACCGAAAAACAAGGGGGTAGTGATGTTCGCGCGAACACGACGCGAGCGACGGCAGTGAATGAACAACAATCGGGCCCTGGTGAAGCCTATGAAATTGTCGGGCATAAATGGTTTTGCAGTGCGCCCATGTGTGATGCATTTTTAGTGTTGGCCTACACGGGAACAAAAGAAGAAGGGCTATCTTGTTTTTTATTACCTAGATGGCGCCCTGATGGCCGTAAAAATGAAATGTATGTACAGCGCTTAAAAGACAAGATGGGTAATGTCTCTAACGCTTCCAGTGAAGTGGAGTTTCGCGGTGCATTTGCGTGGATGATTGGGCAGCAAGGCCGAGGGGTGCGCACAATTATCGAAATGGTATCCATGACGCGGTTTGATTGCATGGTGGGGTCGTCTGCCATTATGCGTCAATCATTGGCTCAGGCCATTCATCATACCTCGGGCCGCTCTGCGTTTGGCAGTATGCTGCATGATCAGCCATTGATGCAAAATGTGTTGGCGGATTTATCCATTGAAAGCGAAGCGGCGCTGGCCATTTCCATGCGCATTGCCCACAGTTTGGATGTTTTGCAGCAAGACCCAGAGAATCAACATGAAGCCAGTTTTAACCGAGTGGCCACAGCCATTGGTAAATATTGGATTTGTAAGCGTACGGCGCAATTTACTTACGAATGCATGGAGTGCATCGGCGGTGTGGGTGTGGTTGAAGATAATGTGTTACCGCGTATGTATCGCGAAGCCCCTATTAATGCCATTTGGGAAGGCAGTGGCAACGTGCAGTGTTTAGATGTGCTACGGGCCATGCAAAAAGATCCCAATGTATTGAACGTTTTTATGGCTGAGCTGATGAAAGCGGCAGGGCAATATGACGAATTTGACGGCTATATGAAAGCATTAAGGATGGAGTTTGTGGACATGACGTCCATTGAGTATCGCGCCAGAAGTGTGGTTGAAAAACTGGCAGTGGCATGGCAAGCCAGTACGTTAATTCAATTTGGTGACAAAACCGTGGCCGAAGCCTATGTTAAATCTCGGTTAACAGGATATAGCGGACAATATTATGGCACCCTGCCAACGGATATTGATGTGAAAGCATTTATCGCCAGAGCAACGGCGGTGAAATAAAAAGCCAGAAAACGTTTCAGGGATTAAAAAATAAAAAAAGGGTCTACTGTGTAGACCCTTTTTTGTTTTATTCTCTAAAAAATATTAAACGCGGGAGGCATTTAAATACTGCACGCCTAATCTTGCATTCAAACGAAAGGCTAACTGATTGCCTTTTGCCCATGCACGAGAAGCATGGGGAGTTTGTGTGCTGCAATAAGGGTTAGCATCAGAAGCGGATGCTTTTAAACCTTCATGAAATGCTTGCTGCTCAATAGCACTTAAAAACTGATAACTTTGACCCGTATACATTTTACAACTCCATTCTGTAAGTGTTCTCTCGGTGTTAACTTTTCTATCGGCTATTTATTTAAAACCTTTAGCAAAACCACACTGATCACGTCCGTCTTGTTAGAGATTAGAACACAGTAGGAAAAAATCGAGTTTTTACGGATTTTTGGTATTGCTCGTATTCTTTAAAGTGCATTTTCAGCAAGTGCTCTTCGTATCTGGTTTTTATATTTAAGATCAATAGCAAAGTAAGCCACGCGAAAAATGCCGTTAATGATTGATTGTGCAATACCCCAGCCAAACAACCCAGCATCACAGATAAATACATGGGGTGGCGCATAAAATAATAAGGGCCTGTGGTAATGAGTACCGCCCCTTTTTTAGGGGATGGTAATACAGACCAATTCCCTATTTTGTTATACCAAATGACCCAAACCCCTAATGCCGTGGCAACCATGAAAAACAATAACGTTAAAGGTGAAGGTAATATCCATTTAAGTGGCAAAAAACACAATCCCATGGAGGCGATTTGCGCACTCAATAATAGTTTTCCAATCATGTCGCAACACACTGTCTTGTTGTAGATACAGCAAGTACTATTGCGCTAATTGAAATATTTGGCAATATGCATACCAAATATATTAGGTACAGTGTGATGTCCATAGAGATATTGGCCGGTAAAAAGGCCCTTGCAGAAATAAAAGAACATGGATTAAGACCAGAGCGCATTAACTTGATGGTGGGGGCAAGTGGTGGTCCTAAATGGTTAATGCTAAGCCGATTAGACCAATACCTTTGTGAGCACTTTCTTCCAAAAGCGAAACAACCCATCTCATTAATTGGTTCAAGTATTGGTTCTTGGCGCATGGCTTGTTACGCACAAAAAGATCCACTATCGGCTTTTAAAGAGTTTGAAGAGCTGTATACCAACCAAAGATACGACGGTGATTTGGCCATAGAAAAAATAACTAATTATGTTAATCATGTTTTAGATTCTCTATTCGGGGGACAGCGGGCCATAGATGTGGTTGAAAACCCAAATAGAAAGCTACATGTGGTGGCCGTGCGTAACCGTCGCTGGCTAAATGGCAGTTCTAAGCTTGCTCAAAGTATCGGTTTATTATCCGCGGCCAGTGCGAACGTATTTTCATCCAGCATTGTCGAAAAATTATATCGTCGTGTTTTAATCAGCCAGCATGGAAGCTACGAGCCTTATACTTTTAAACCAGAAATTATTCAGTTAACGCCGGAAAATCTTTCGCAATCTTTAATTGCGTCTGGGGCCATTCCCATGGTGATGGAACCCACTAAAATTGAAGGGGGTAAGGATCGATGGCATTGGGACGGGGGGATGGTGGACTATCATTTCCCTGGGCCGTTTAATGCTGGAGATGGCTTGGTTTTATACCCTCACTTTTTTCCAAAAGTGGTACCAGGCTGGTTTGATAAAGCCATTCCTTGGAAAAAAGCCAAAGCTAAAAACTATGAGAATGTTGTGATGCTGACGCCTTCACAAGCATTTATAGATCAGCTTCCTTACGGCAAGATTCCTGATCGTAAAGACTTTGAAGCATTGACCGATGATGAACGGGAAGCCTATTGGGATACTGTATTAACCGCTACTGATGAGCTGGTAAAAGAGCTGCATGAGGCGTTGGAAAAAGACGGTGGTCGTAGTGCAGTGAAGCCCATTGAAACTATTTTGTAGAAAGGCTTGCTCAGTGGTCTTAAACGAACACTGCTAGAAGTGTTCGTATATTTTTTTATTTTTGCATAAGCCGCCTAGCAAAAATTAACGCCTTTATTTCACTCTTACTTGGTATTCAAAGCTAAAGTTGGGCTCTGTTGAGTCCATGCTGGATTTTAAACTGCCATCAA
>CAJXIT010000292.1 GCA_913054055.1 uncultured Thalassolituus sp. | reverse complement strand
TACGGCGACCACCGAGATCTACACTCTTTCCCTACACGACGCTCTTCCGATCTCCACGACTTTCTAATTCATAAAACAATTCAGATGCATCCGTGTCGTACTCTTGAAGCAATTCAATAAGTCGAGCTACAACATCATTCAGTGGCGGCAATGAATCCACTTGTTCAGACTTATCCATATCCGGCAACCCATCACTTAAAAAAGCTTGTATACTTGAAACGACAAAATCTAAATCAGGCAATACATGTGATAGTGTAGTTTCTATATCTGAAAGGGGAGCTTTATCACGACATAAAGATTCAAGTTGGAGGGCGCCGCCCTGTAATTGAGAAGCACCAATATTCCCTGCTACACCTTTCAGTGTGTGCGCAAGCCTTTCGGCTACCTCCAGGTCTGAATTCACAACATTAAGGAATTGTTCAGAAAAATTCGCCTGACCTTTAACAAACTTTTCAAGCAAACGAACAAACAATTTTTTATCACCTTGAACTGTTTGCATCGCATCATTTGTATTCAAGCCGTCTATATTAATTTCTTGATCAGGTTGACTATTGGTCGATATATGTAACGGAATATGATTTTTAGGCTTGATCCATTTCGCCATAATATCAAGCATGCTTTTTACGTTAATAGGCTTGGTAATATGATCATTCATTCCGGCATCAAGTGCTTTTTCACGATCTCCAACCATGGCATTTGCCGTCATTGCTAAAATGGGTAGCTCTTCATACTCTGATAACAAGCGGATCTGACGAGTTGCCTCATAGCCATCCATAACAGGCATTTGACAGTCCATTAATACACCATCAAATACTCCGGCTTTTAATTGTTCTATTGCTTCCTTTCCATTTTCTGCAAGTGTTGGTGTCATGCCATATTTTTTAAGCAGCTCGATTGCGATATCTTGGTTCATATCATTGTCTTCAACCAAAAGAATTTCTGAGCCGCTCAACCTTTCAGCCGCTTCCAGCATATGTTCATTAGCAGAAATACTCCTGCTTTGATCCACTTTCTCCCCCATAGCAATCATAATGGTATCAAGCATATCGGAAGGAGTGACCGGCTTGGTTAAATACCCCTTAACATCCAAACCATCCGCACTGGATGCTGCATCTTCTCTTCCATAGGCTGTCACCATAATAACAGTGGGAACTGCATTAATAGATGGGCTATTTCGAATAGTACGTATCGTTTCAACACCATCCATGCCAGGCATTTTCCAGTCCATCAATACTAGTTGATATGGTTGAGTTTGATCTGCTTCTTCCAATAATGCTATGGCCGATTCACCCGAACCTGCTTGGTCCACTTGAAATCCAAATGAAGCCAGCATACTTCCCAATATATCTCGGCTTGTGGCATTATCATCTGTCACTAATACCTTGAGTTTATCGAGCTTGACTGGATTGTGCTGAATACGCGGCTTTGCATTCTCTTGAATGCCTACAGGTACTTCAAATGTAAACGTACTACCAACCTCTATTTCACTTTCAGCAGTGATAGTTCCGCCCATTAGGTCGGTGAGCTTTTTACATATTGCTAAGCCCAACCCTGTTCCACCATAATTTCGTGTGGTTGATGTATCTGCCTGAGAGAATGATTTAAATAGCTTGCCCATTTGCTCTTCAGTCATTCCTATCCCTGTATCTTCTACAGAAACAGTTAATTTCATGTTTTCTCGAGATAACATAATAAAGTCAACTCGTATAACAACCTCTCCCCCATGATCAGTAAATTTAATAGCGTTATTACCAAGGTTAACAAGAATCTGTTCGAGCCTAAGTGGGTCACCAATAAGTCCACTCGGATGGTTCTGAGGCAAATCAAAGTGCAATTCAACACCTTTCTCTTCTGCCTTTATGCCAACTATGCTGGATATATTTTCAAAAATATCTTCTAAATAAAAATCAATGTTTTCTAAAGTAAGTTTGCCAGCTTCGATTTTTGAGAAGTCTAATATATCGTTGATGATCCCTAATAGGGATTCAGCACTGCGATGTACTTTTTCAATATAACTTCTTTGTTTACGGTCAAGCTCTGTTTGCAAAGCAAGGTGGCTCATACCAATAATTGCATTCATTGGTGTACGAATTTCATGGGACATATTGGCTAAAAAGTCACTTTTCGCTCGGGTTGCTTCTTCCGCCATATTTTTTGCAATACTAAGTTCTTCATTGGCCTTTTTCTCTTGGGTAATATCCTCAAATGCAACAGCAACACCACCACCAACCTGTTCATTTAATGGAGCTGCACTGGCTCGAATCCAGACTAATGTTTCGTCGGGCTGATAAACACCCATTTCAATGTTTTTAACGATTCGGTTTTCTGAAAGAGCAATAGACGCCGGATAGTTTTCAACAGGCATAGTTTGCCCTCTACCATCAATGATTCTCCATACTTTATCGCTTAAACTCCGCTGAGTATGTTCATCGGCACTAACTCCCAAGATACTTTCGCTAATAGCATTGCTTTCGAGAATTGCTCCATCTTTAGATATGAGAGTGACCCCGACAGGTAAAGCTGAAAATAATGCGGTCAGCTGTTGTCTCTGCCTTTGCATTTCAGTTAGGTCGCTAATGACAGCAACATAATTAAGCTCTCCATTTCGTTTAACCGTGTTCACCGCTAGCTCTATTGGAAATTCACTACCATCTTGTCGAAGCGCTTCAAATTCAACTCGATTCCCAACAATTTTAGAGCGACTAAAATCCCTATCAATGCCTAAATCCAATGCCCCTTCACCATGGTGTTGATGATAATGGGCAGGCATGAGCATTCGAATATGATCGCCTTTGACAACATCTTTTGTGTACCCAAACATGGCACAAAATGCATCATTAACTCGAACAATTTTACCGTGCCGATCCACAAGGAGTACTGCATTGACTACCGACTCTAATATACTGGTGGATTCTTTTTCAGCTGATTGAATCGCGTCTAATGCTTTTTGGCTTTCTCTTAAGTCATGCCAATTAGCTAAAATTACATTACTATTTCCCATTTTCATTGGGCTTAAGTAAATTTTAAGTGGAATCTCTTCACCAGAAAAAGTTAAGTGACTCCAATCAAACACACACTGCCCATCTCGCTCTGCCAAAATTTGCATTTGCATCGCTTTTAATTGTGAGTCAGAGCCATCTGGCTGAGTTTGTGGAGATATATCACTAGGCGACTTACTTAATAAGTGATTTTTATCTTTATACCCCAATGTATTTGCAGCTGCTTGATTACAGTCTATAAATTTATCATTATGCAAGATCAAATAAGGAACAGGGGTTTCATAAAATATGGTTTCAAATGTCTGAATGCTTTCCAGTAAGTCGGATGTTGCCACCTTTACTTTCTTTCGTGCCTGCTTATTCTTAAGCGAAACAACTAATAGAATAAGCGATGACAAGACTGTGATGAGCGATCCGGTAAGCAGAATTAAGTAGCTTAATGTATCATCAATCCCATCACTAAATTTATTTGAAAATGTCCAGGTTAATAGAAGCTCTGCTTCCGCACTCATACTCGTCAATCTACTTTGATACGAATCACCAACAATCTGTTTTGTGACATTAATGCGCTGACCGCGGTGGTGAATTTCAGGAAAGTGTCCCTGCAATACTAAGCTTGCGCCTTTGGGTGCATGAATGCTCATTACACTGTCCAAAAGGGTTGTGTAATTTAATAGCCCTACTATCGCGTAATCCTGTGATTTATTTTTAACAACGAGAGCCACAAAACTGAAAGCTTGATCTCCTTCGGTAAAATAAGGTGAAGAAAGTACGACCCGACCCAGTCGCTCTTTAGCAAACAGTATTGCATTGTGCAATGATGAACCCGGCTCTACATATTCACGATCACTCATCTTACCAAATGGGTCGGAGTCATGAATAACGCTCCATTGATGAAGCTTTTCATCATCTAGTTCAATTACGGCGACTTCATCAAAAAAACTCGCGTTACTTCTCGATTCTATTGCGTCATATGCTTGGAAGAATTCTGCGTCAACTACTTCGTCACTGTTTTCATAGAGAATAGCTAATGCCGAAAGTGTGCTATAGGTCTCCTCAAGCCATCCAAGAAAAGTACTATTTAGCCACTGAGCATTGTGGTCTGCCTTTTCTTGCCAGCGAGCTTCAGCTGTATGAATAGTCGTTTGGCTTAACCATACACTTGAACTAACTCCAACGATTAAAATAACTAATGGCGTTAGCCAAAAGTATTTAAGAATAAAGAACTTCATTCGTCACTCACCCAATCGTTCACACTAAACACCGGCCGGAATCCTTTTGGTGGTAAGGATGTGCTTCGGTCAAAAGCTCTAATATTATTTTGCGTTACCACTTCAACTTTGGGGGCTATATGCTTATTAAGTAACTTCTTCTCTAAAGCTCTTACCGCCATATCAACGGCGATTTTAGTCTGCAAAACCTGCTTATCTGTGACAGCTGCTAATACTTTCCCTCTGGCTATTGTTCTATGTACACCAGGGCCATAATAAAATGAAATAAACCCCATAGAATCTGAACGACCTTGTCGCGTTGTGATACTTAATGCTGCTTCAATAGCAACGGCCGCCCCCACAATATAATCAATCTTTGAGTGTCGCTTCATAGCTTGATTAAGCAGCTTGGCT
>CAJXIT010000291.1 GCA_913054055.1 uncultured Thalassolituus sp. | reverse complement strand
CCCAATGCTCAGCCCTATGATGATGCATCTGGGTTGATAAACGTTGCTGAGGACTCACGCTAATACGCTTAACTTGATAGCGCCCGCCAATATCTATGGTTTGATATTTCCCCCAAGGCCTGAAAACTTCAGCATGGACATTTACTTCATCTCGCCCCCTTGATACCAATTCATCAACTATCTTTTTAACATCTTGTGCATTATTTTTATTTGCAACAAGCAGTGCATCTTCGGTATCAATTATAATAAGATCTTCAATGCCTAACGTGCTGACCAATCGATTGCTAGCCATGACAAAACTATTTTTTGTTTGCTTAGCAATCACATCCCCTTTAAATATATTACCATCTGAATCTGCCTCATGAATATCATGCATCGCAGACCAGCTACCCACATCATTCCAAATATTTGGCATACGAACCACTTCAGCGTTATCGGTTTTTTCCATAACTGTATAATCTATTGAAATGCTTTCCATAGAAGAAAATGCATCAACCTCTAAACGAATAAAGTCCAAGTCTACTTTAGACTCTGAAACAGCCCGCTCAGTTAATTGCAATAGCTCAGGAGAGTACTGCTTAAACTCTTCTAACAGCGCATCCGCTCTGAACATAAACATGCCACTGTTCCATAAATAGTCGCCATTACTTACATATTCTTTAGCTAGGTTTAATTCAGGTTTTTCTACAAATTTAATAATCTTGCTGCTTTGATCAGCCCCTTCGCTTTTAATATAGCCATAACCCGTTTCCGGGTATGTTGGCTCAATACCAAATGTCACCATTAGACCTAATTCAGCCCTTGCATTTGCAATTTCTACCTTGCTCTCAAAAATTTTCTTATCCGAAATCACATGATCAGATGGCAATACCAATAACACACCACTAGGGTCTTTTTTGTAAATATTCCAAGCTGCACAAGCAATAGCCGCTGCGGTATTTTTCCCTTGAGGCTCTAGTAAAATATCACCTAACGCATTTCCATAGTTTTTACACTGCTCTGCCACTAAAAATCGGTGATCTTGATTACATACAATAGTTGCAGGTGCTGCGCTTGGTAAACCTAAGCAACGCTCAAAGGTTTCTTGCAGCATGGTTTTACCATTACCTTGTATATCAATGCACTGCTTGGGGAACTGACTTCTTGAAAGGGGCCACAAGCGACTGCCCACACCACCGGCTAAAATTACTGGATAAATCATGGTTTAAATCCTTTTACGCACTTGCTTGATCAATCTGAATTGATCCACTGTATATTTCGTTTAATTTAACGCCAATAGCATCCCAGTCATAAATTTGCTCGGCTATTTTTCTAGCATTATTTCCAATTTGTTTAATAGCATCAGGCCTTTTCTGTAATGCTAAAACAGCATTTGCAAAATCCTTATCTGTATCTGCAAATATGACAGACTGCTTATTAGTTAAATGTACGCCTTCTGCGCCCTTTCGAGTGGATACCATGCAGCATCCCATCGATGCGGCTTCAACCACTTTTAAACGAGTTCCACTGCCCACATGAAGTGGAACAATCATAATGCCTGAAGCTCCTACTATTTTGGTAAAATCATCCACAAATCCATGCTTTGTGACGTATTGAGATAAATGAATTGGAACCTCTAAATAAGGTTCTGGATTACCAATTAGGTGCAGGTGTGTTTTATTATTACTGGACACAATTTTTTCTAAAACATGTTTTAAAAACCATTCCATACCCAGTCTATTTGGATACCAGCCCATACCGCCTAAAAATACTATGTGGTTTTCATCAAAGGCTACTTTACTGGGCTTTAACTTAGTTGTGTCCACACCGTTTGGAATGGTATGAACTTCAATTGCTCCAAACTGACTCAATGTGTGGTTGTCTTGATCCGAGCAAGCTAATACCAAATCTGAAGCCAGACAAGCTTGTTGTTCAAATTTTGCCAATAACTTTTGCTCTCTGCGATATATGATTTTATTCATTACACCAGATGTGATTTCTAATTTTTGTGCAATCAAGTCTGATTCAACATTATGCTCATCTAATACCGTCTTTATACCACTAGGAACTAGGTGAGATAATTCAGCCAAAGGCAATAGATCCAGATGCACAATATCCGGTTTAATGGTATCTAATGAATGCTGAAAGGCTTGTTTAAGTTCTGGAGTAACATACCGTGAAACCACCAAAGGTAATGATTTATATAATGAGGAAAGCCCTGCTGAGATATTAGCGGCTAAACCAAGCTTAAGTTTCACGCCTTTGATAGAAACACACTGCTCTGAAAGCTCATCGGTATAACTGATTTCTTCACCTGGGCGCAAAATGGAAAGCAAATGTACATCATAGTACTTAGCCAATTGCTTAAGAATACCGTAAGCCCTAATTTGGTGGCCTTCTAATGCAGGAAAAGGCAATCGTGCCGATACAAACAAAATCTTTTGTCTAGCCGCTAAACTTGTCATTAATAAATACTCAAAGGATTAGTTAACATTGAGGTGAACATAGCCTTAGACGGCTTTCCCCATGGATTCTCCATACGCTCATTGGATAAATTAAATCGCTTAAGCATATAGGTGTCTTGATCAATAGCATTACCACCCTCAATGGTTGTGACAGCTGTATCAAACCGTTTTTGTCTTAAAATTTCATGACAAAATGGTGCAATATCTTGAGCCTGGCCATTTGGATATGCAAAATGCTGAACCTCCTGACCCAATTTCTGCTCTATTAACTCATGACTAAGTTGCATTTCTTGTTCAAAATCCATTTTTGACAATCGTGAGGTGATTGCATGATTGTGCGTATGAGAACCGATTGTAATACCAGCCTCAGAAAGCTGTTTCACTTGATTCCAATTTAAAAATTCATTCTTATCACTATTTCCAAATTTATCTTCTAAAGAATTAATAATTTCTTGGATAACACTTGGGTGAAGCAACTTGATTTTTTTATTTAATACAAGAATGGCATTTCTTCTTTGTCGGCAAGAGGCTAATCGGTAGCTTCCTAAATTGAATTCATTTAAATCTATATATCTAATACGATCCTTCATTAAAAGTGACTCTATATAGGTAGCCCAAAATGATCGGCTCTTTTCTATGAAGCCCGTGGATAAGTAAACAGTCATAGGGACAATCTTTGGTAGTTCTAGAACCTTTAATACACTTGAGTAGCCATCATCAAACGTAATAGCGAATCGAGAATTTAATTCGTTCTCGCCATATAGGCACCCTATATCCGTTATGCAGCCAAGCTGCTCACACCAATCAATAGCCGTCTTTAAGTTCTTGGGCTTTATCGAGATATTTAAAATATCATCAGAATTTGATATTCGATGCAGCATTAAAATGTAGGCACTCTTGCTTCTCTTAAGTAAAAAGTTGTTAACGCCTAAGTAATGAAACACTAATGCCAAAATATATTTAAACCAAACCTTGGTAATACGATAAAAATAAAGGCTCTTCATTATTTTACACCCAGCATTAAGGTGTTTGAATAATATTGCTCTAACTTTTCAACCATGGCCGTATTCGAAAAAAGTTCGGTAGCTTTTAATCTAGAATTCTCACCCATTTTGATCAATAAGCTTTCATTCAAAACTAATCTAGACAATGCATCAGATATGCTACTAGATGACTTAGCCTCAACTAATAAACCGTTCTCACCATTTGTAACCACCTCAGGGTTACCACCTACATTTGTTGCTATGATTGCGCAGCCTGCTGCACAAGCTTCTACCAATGCATTTGAAAGCCCCTCAGATAGAGAGGCACTGACAACAATATCCGATATATTTAACCAATCGTGAACATTGTTTTGATATCCGGTGAACATAATATTCTTATCTACTTTTAGAGATTTAGCTTGATTCATTAATTCAAGTCTTAAATCACCTTCTCCCAATACTAGTAGCATCCAATTTTTTGAATCACGCTGGTGAGACAAAAAATCGGCAAAGCCTTCTATAAGATAACTATGCCCTTTTACCTCCTTCAAACAGCCAACTATCGTTATAAAATGACAGTTTTTTGGAAGTGATAATTGTTTAATCATTAGATCGTAATTACCTGGACCCTGATCAAGGTAGTTTTCAAGCTCAACACCGTTATTAATAATGCAAACTTTGTTTTCTTTAGCTGAGAATTCAGATATTAACAAATCTTTTATACTACTTGAGGGACAGGTGATACCATCAAAACTCGGTAATATTTTCTTCATGGCCCAACGTAATCGACCTGTTAACTTAAATCCCATGTCTCGTTTACTAGTTATTGATGAAACTTGGCTTCTAAAAATACACTTAAGTAAATAATTTAAAATATCTGATTTCTCATGATATGAGATTACCATTTGAATCTGGCTAGATTGGATAAGACGGACTAACTCAAGAATGAGTTTAAAGCTAGATAAGCTGAGCAGGCTACTGATTGGTTTACTGTATAGCGTGATATTATTTCGCCCAAAAAAGGATCCATCCTCAAGCATTGGATTAAGCGTTGGAATCAGTTGATAAGCATGAATCTCAAATTGATCTGAAACACCCTTACAGAAGTTAAATAAATGGCGCTCACTTCCACCAGGAATCCCAATATAAGTATCGGAGATCGGAAGAGCGTCGTGTAGGGAAAGAGTGTAGATCTCGGTGGTCGCCGTA
>CAJXIT010000290.1 GCA_913054055.1 uncultured Thalassolituus sp. | reverse complement strand
GCTCGCCCAATCTGAATGCTTTTCTTTCGCCGATCAGCAAGCTGGGTCTAACTATCCAAAGGGTTTTCCACGGCAAGGATGAAAGGGAGTTTTCCATCATGCCTTTGGTTTTTAAATAGAAAGTATTGCTGTTGGTATTGGCATCAACCGAGCTGATTACGGCCAGTTGTTTGCTGTTGTTTTCATTGGCCCATTTAGCAAAATTCTCGACAAAGGTTAGATCCACTTGGCTGAACTTGGCCTTTGAACCGGCTTGTTTGATGGTGGTGCCCAGAGTACAGAATGAAACAATATCTTTGTTAGGAGGGGTTTGAATGCTTAGCTTTGATAAGTCATTGAAATCCACCAAGTGCTGATGGATTCTGGGTTCTGATAGCTTCAGTTGGGTTCTGACCAGTAGATGTATTTCGTCAACTTCATTGTGCGCAATTAAATTTTGCAGTAGGCGCTTGCCGATTTCTCCACTGGCCCCTGCAAAATAAACCTGTTTTTTAGCGCTCATCTTTGGCCTTGAGCTTCATTTGAATAAATTCACTGTGGCGCAGGTGCAGTAGGTCGGCAATGCGTCGAATAATATGCTCTTCGTACTTATCTAAATGGCCATCTGCATAGGCGATTTTCCATAGGGTATGAATCAGTTTGAGTTTTTCATCTAGGTTAAATACTTCATTTAAATGGCGCGTGAACTGATGCAAAGAGGTGGCGTGGTCCACTTCTGACTGAGCAATGTCAACCAGCTCAACACACTCTTGTGTGGTGAGGCCGGTTTGATGTTTAAGGGTTTCTAGTAAGTGTTCTTTTTCATGCTCACTAAAATGGGTGTCAGCAAGTACCACCTCTACCATTAGTGCAGAGGCAGCTCTTTGCGCGTTGTCTTGCTGGTTGCCTTCTTGGGTTTCTGGTTCGGATTTAAACCAGTCTAAAAAGCTCTTAAGCATGGGCTGCGGTCTCCGCTTGAGGATCTGTCAGGTATTCACTGCTAATGAATGCCTCTAGACGTATAAGGTCGGCGGCAAAATTGCGAATGCCTTCAGAAAGCTTTTCAGTGGCCATGGGGTCTTCATTCATAAGCCAGCGGAATTTGGCTTCAGTTAAGTTTTCCCATTTGTCGTCATTGCTTACCTGCTGTTCATTTAATTGAGCAATTAAATCGGCATTGTCAGCTTCAAGCTCTGCAAGCAGCGCAGGGCTAATGGTCAGCTTGTCACAGCCGGCTAAGGCTTCAATTTCGCCCGTATTGCGAAAGCTAGCGCCCATCACTATGGTGTTATAGCCATGGGTTTTGTAGTAGTGGTAAATTCTAGATACCGATATCACACCTGGGTCTTCAAGGGCTGGGTAGCTGTCTTTACCTTCTGCTTTTTTATACCAATCTAAAATACGACCCACAAATGGGCTGATTAGCTTCACATTGGATTGCGCACAAGCCACTGCTTGAGCAAAGTTAAATAGCAGAGTGAGGTTGCAGGTAATGCCTTCCTCTTCTAGTACCTTAGCCGCTTGAATTCCTTCCCAGGTGGATGCGATTTTGATCAAAATGCGATCTCGGCTGATGCCGGCATCTTCATATAAACCGATCAGTTTTCTGGCTTTTTCTACCGTAGCCACAGTATCAAAGGAAAGTCGTGCATCAACCTCAGTGGAGACATACCCAGGCACGGTTTTTAGAATCTCTAATCCAATTTTTACACTGATCATGTCCAGTGCGTTTTCTAAGAGCGGGCCGTTTTGATCTTTGGCCCAACTAACGGATTGCTGAATTAAGCTTTGATATTGGGGCAGTTGTGCGGCTTTATAAATAAGAGATGGGTTGGTGGTGGCATCTTGCGGAGTAAATTGTTTAATGGCTTCAATGTCACCTGTGTCAGCCACCACAGATGTTAGGCTTTTTAACTGCTCTAGTTTATTCATTATTCTACTTATGTTTGTCCGTAATCATTAGGCTTACTGTGTTCAATCTGGCAGAGAATGTCAAATGACAACTTGGCTTTGACTGGTCCAAACATAAGTAGTTAATAATCTAGGTCATGAAAGCTCTGAAGTGGCGACTGGGTTATCTGGCATGCAAGCCAAGGCGTCTTCAATGGTTTGAATGTCCGCAGTGTTTTTATAAGCTTGCTCACTAAGGTGACGGCGGAATTGGCGACTGCCGGGTAAGCCATTAAATAGGCCTAGCATGTGGCGAGTAATGTAGGCTAGCTTACCATCTTGTTTAAGGTGGTTTTCAATGTAAGGGTACATGGTACGTACCACGTCCTTTAGGTTTCGCTCGTGTTTTTCATGGCCATAAAATGCATGGTCTACATCAAGTAGTAAAGCAGGGCTGTGATAGGCTTCGCGCCCCACCATGACACCGTCGGTAAATTCTAATACTTGCTGCATTTGATCTATTGTTTGTAGTCCACCATTAATCAGTATTTCTAGATGTGGAAAGTCTTCTTTTAGTTGTTTAACCACTTCGTACTTAAGGGGCGGTACCTCGCGGTTCTGCTTAGGGGAGAGCCCCTGTAAAATGGCTTTTCTGGCATGCACAATAAAGGTCTCGCAGCCGGTATCGGCTACGGTTTTTACAAAGTGGTGTAACGCTTCATAGCTGTCTTGGTCATCAATGCCGATTCTGTGTTTGATGGTCACAGGAATGTCGCAGGCATCTTGCATGGCTTTTATGCAGTCTGCTACCAGTTGGGGGTGACCCATTAAACATGCACCAATCATGTTGTTTTGTACGCGATCGGAAGGGCAGCCTACATTTAGATTGACTTCATCGTATCCGAATTCCTGCGCGATCTTTGAGCATTGAGCCAGTTCAACTGGTTTGCTGCCACCCAGTTGCAATGCCACTGGATGCTCTTCTTCATTAAAGTTTAAAAAGCGCTCAGGCCCGCCTTTGCCATGAATAATGGCGCCAGTGGTGACCATTTCGGTATAAAGCAAAGCTTCTTGTGAAAGGCTTCGCCAGAAGTAGCGGCAGTGCTTGTCACTCCAATCCATCATGGGGGCGGTGCTAAAGGTACGATTGATTGATTTTTGTGAAGTCATTGCTGAAGGTCGGTAATGCAGGGAAGGTGATTATATTGCTTTTAACGATGGAACTCACTTAATAATTAATTCTCTTTCTTGTTATTGAATAGCGTGTCAAATTGTGTGTTTGGAACAGGGCGGCTAAAGTGGAAGCCTTGACACATATCACACCCCATTTCACTTAGGAGCTTGCGTGCATGCTCTGATTCAACACCTTCGGCGACGACTTTCATGCCAAGGTTGTGAGCCATATGTATGGCTGTTTGAACAAGTACTTGATTTTGTTTGTCAGATTCTAAGTTAAGAATAAACGTTTTATCTATTTTAAGTTCACTTGCCGGTAGCTTTTTTAAGTAAGCAAGGTTGCTGTAGCCTGTTCCAAAATCATCAATTGCAATATGGAAGCCTAGTTCACTTAATTGCCATAGGTTTTTAAGAGCGTGCTTGGTGTCGGTCATCATTTGAGACTCTGTTATTTCTAGAATGATATTTTTTGATAGATTTTGATGTTCTGCAAATAATATATGAACAGCTTCAATGAACTTGGTATCTTGAAGATTGAAGGCGCTAATGTTCACGGAAAGTAAAAAGTTAGGTCTAGTTTTTATCCATTGTGTTTGCTGCTTGATGGCATTTCTTAATACCCATAAGCTGAGTGCTTGAATGACGCCAGTCTTTTCAGCGGGCTCAATAAATTGATCCGGCATGATCATGCCGTACTCTTCATGTGGCCAACGAATGAGAGCTTCGGCTCCTAATATCTCTTGTGAGTGTGTGTCCACAAGGGGTTGGAAGTGAAGGGCCAGCTTGTCGCTATAAATAGCACGATTTAAGTCTCCCATCATATTTAAACGACGCTCATTATAGGGGTCGATTTTGTTTTCGTACCTTACCAGGCTTTGATCCCCAGGATTTGCATGGTCGATAGCAATGCCTGCGTGTCGAAGTAAAGAGGCTGCATCTTTACCATGGTCCGGAAAAACTGAGTATGAAAGTGTTAAGTAAGGTTCTATTTCCATGCCTGAGATCTCAAGAGGAGTATCTGCTCGCTCTTTTAGATTTTGTAATTGATCTATAAACAATTGCGAGTCAGTGCTTTGAACGATTAAGCAGTGAGTGTCAGAGTTGAGTGTGGCTACCCAGAATGCTGAGTCCCTTTCAATTTTTACAATATTAGATAGTTGCTCTGCAGCCCTGTTGAGTCTTACGCTAAAAATCGCAAGCGCTTCCTCGCTAAATTTCCTCCCCAGTGTCTTATCAATTTCATTGATCCTAGAAAGCCTTACAAAAACAAGATTAAACTTCTCAAGGGACTCGCTATTTTCATCGATAAACGATTCGATAGCAGCTTGGTTTGGTAGTTGGGTAATAGGGTGGTGTGTTGCATTATGTAGCATTTCTTTATGTAGTTGGGCGGTGCGCTTACTGCCTTCTATAATGATTTGCTGGGCATGGATGCGTGTTTCTCTTTCTGTGTGAATGCGCCTGGCCAATGCTAGCGCAAATGTTACTAACTCTAGTGCAGACCCTATTTGAATTGAATTGCTGGTAAGGAAATTAAATGGAACAGCTCCTAGTTTTTGGAGTAAGAATATTAAAACCCCGATTATTAGCCATGACCATGCAAGCAGATAAAGTTTTTGGTCGCGTCTATTTTTTGAATAAAGA
>CAJXIT010000289.1 GCA_913054055.1 uncultured Thalassolituus sp. | reverse complement strand
AAACGGATCCCGCGTTGTATACGGTTTCACCCTGAGCTTCGCGGAAGGTGTTTGACAGCTGCTCGTCTAATTGGGTGCGGTCAGTAATAAACACCAGCTTGTATTGCTGTAGCATAGGGTCGCGTCGCATTTTCACTGCCAGCATCACCATGGTCAGAGACTTACCAGACCCCTGTGTATGCCAAACCACACCAGACTTCTCTTTCCTGTCTTTACCGTTTTTCAACTGCTCAATGACTTTATTAACCGCACGGAACTGTTGGTATCGAGCCACTTTCTTGATCAGTCGGCCTTCTACCGGTTCGTAAATGACAAAGTTTTGCAAAATATCTAAGAAATTAGCGTGATTGAACATGCCGGCCAGTAGGCGTTGCTGAGCAGACACATCAGGCATTGAAGCGACTTGTCGAGCGTCGGCTAAATATGCTGGGGAAGGTACATCGCCAATAGCGTTATCACTGCTGCCAAGGTTTACTAGATCACTATCCTTAAACGGGTAGGCGTCTTTCCAATCACCGTAGTGCTGTGCAGACGAAGAAATGGTACCAACCTTGGCTAGGTCGCGACAGGTGCTCACCATCAGTTGGTTATACCAAAACAGCTTTTCAGCCCCTTCATCTTCGTGAGGAGCGCGCAGGTTTGAATAGCGACGCAATTGATTAATACCTTCCTGCATTGGGCTAGAAATGTACGGCGATTTGCATTCGATAACAGTTAAAGGCAAACCGTTCACAAAGCAGACTATGTCGGGAATGATATTTTGGTTTGCGCCTTCAATTTTGAATTGGTTGGTACATAAGAATTCATTATTGCTTGGGGTATCAAAATCAATGATCTTGACCGTATGGCTTTTACGGCCTTTGCCTAAATCTTGTTCAACTGAAATATAGTTGGTGATGGTTTGATAAATTGCATGGTTGTACTCCATTAAACCGGCAAAGTTTGGGTGAGTAAGGTCACGCATAACCTTGCGAAGGTTCTCAGGGCTTAACCAAGGATTGATTCGCTGCATGGCTGACTCAAGTCGTTTAATAAGAATAACATCACGCAGGTAGACTCTCTCGCCGTTTTCAACGCCTAGCTTTGCTCCATGCTCGTAACTCCAGCCTAGCTGCTGTAATTGCTCAAGGGCGGGTAACTCAACCTTGTCATATTCGTCCTGAACCACGGTAATCCTTAGTTTTATCTTTCTTTGGCGTTAATTTACTGGCTTAGCCTATTAAAGGCAATTTACAAATAGAAAGTGAGTCGGTTGTCTGCCGCATGAGGGGCTTAGGTTGAGAGCGTTCCAATAAGGATTGACTAGGGCTAGGCGCTTGTTGAAAGCTGTATCGGAAGCGCTTAAATATCCATTGAAAAAGGCTCGCCTCCTGCGTCAGGGTCGTAACAATAGATATTATTATTTATAAACCACATAAGCATGACATCTGCGTATTTGGCTAAATCCTTTAAGTTTTGACTAGGAGGCGACGGGATAAATATGGCGGGGTAGTGTGGACTACTCAGCTGTCTACCGTAATCATATAGCTGACCTATTGCCATTCTAATATCCCCAGCTTTATTCGATGACTTTACCTCAATTAATAGATCTGCATCTGTATAAAATTCCTTTACCAGTAAGTCATACATACAGCTTTTACTAGCTCCCTCAAGTGTCGAGAATTCTGAAAAATAGCTCCTCAATCTGTTAGTGATTTGATTGTGTATGTTTCTGGATTTTTTGCTTCCTGATTTAATTACTACACTTATATCGTCCTCATCCTTTAATGGGAGGTCTTTTCCTAATACCGGTTTTTCATCAGATACTTGTGCTATTTGTGGAGAGCTTGGAGTATCTAGGAAGTCATGCAAATCGAACTCCATGGAATCTAAAACAGCTGCATCCTTAATTCCTGTTTTGAAATTAATTAGGTCGTGAAGCGCACTAAATTGATCAGGCAGGGGTGCATTATCTAGATTAAGAGATTGAAGTAGGTTTTTTACATTTTGTCGTTTGTTGATTATTGGAAATTTCTTGTCCGGGCTTAAAGCAAATAAAAGAGGAGTCAAAAAATTTGATGCGGGCATATTTTTATCACTAGCATTTCCCGCACCTGAGATTGAGGGGAGGCTGTGGATTATTAGGCTTGCTTTGTAGTAAGCCTGACCCACTTCGTTCTTGTAAACGAGATCACAGGCCTTCTCACACATTGAAATATTCCGGCTCATCCACTTGGCGAAACTATTGCGGTAGGCCAAGTATACGTTGGTAAAACCCGTAGGCTGCTCTATTAGGTCGCTTATCTTGCTATAGCTTTTATTTGTTTTATGAGCAATAAACGCTGAAATATCTTGATTGCTTTGTTTACTTAGATCTTCAGAAAAGATCACTGAAAGGCTGGGGTTGCGAACGGTACGTAACCAAGAGTTATTGTTGGAGTTGGTTATCCAAGTTAATCGAGTCAAATGAACAATTGTCTCAGCGTCAATCTGCCCATGCTCTTTGAGATATGAATAGCAAATCCGAACAAGCTCATTGGTTCGCCTTTTTACGTTTATATATTTATTTACCATGCTTGAAAACTCACTTTTTGACAGTATTCATTGCTAATGAGAGAGCTACAATCGAGTATCAATTTCATGGCAACAATCTCTTTTTCAGCGTGTCGGTGTTCAATCAATGTATTACCCCCATGTTTCTTGGGAGAGTAGCTGAGCAACCTCATCACATTCAGGCAAGTTCTCTAGGTTTAAAACACTGCTTAGGTCAAAAAACTTAGTTCGCTGAATTGGGTATTTAGTTGTCTTTGGAAAGTTGGTGGGATGAAATTTTTCCACAATAAAAAATTTATGGTCTTTGTATATGTTCCAGCCATTATTTTTCATGGCCGCATGCATGATGCCTTTAATTTTATCAAGCTCATCTTCTGTAGGCTTGCTTCCACTTAAGCTTATAACGCTTTCAAATTCTTTTGTTTCTTTATTGAATTGCGCTTGCACCACTTTGCTAAGCTTACCTACTGCTCTCACAGACTTTTTATTATATAGCCCAATGTAGCTGTGTGGTGAGAATCCGCGACTAACGTCATCATAATAAATATCGAACTCCATATTATCGCTGAATGATCCGCCTGATGTGATGGCGCGCATGACTGTCTCATGGTTGGATAGTAGGTTTTCAGAGGCACAGTAGTCTCGATAGTCGTCAAGGATTTCGTGCATGCGAATATCGTGATCTGCTAACACTTCACCTACGGCACTAATGATTTGTTTGAATGTGGTGGAGCAATAGCGCACGGATGTTTTGCAGGCTTCGTTATGAGATGCAACCGCCTCAATGACAGCCTTGTTAAATTCAGGGGTTGGCTCAGAGGGGTTAATTAGCAATAGCACTTGGCAATCTTCATGGGCGAAACCGTCTAGGTGGCGAAGTAGCTGCCCTTTGTCTTGATTGTCATGGAGCTTGGTTTCGATGAGCAGTTTAAGGCTACTCTGTGTTATGGCTGCGTCAGGAGTACTGCTACGGGTGGCGTTGCCTTCCTGCTGAGAGAAGTTCGGCCCAATATCACAATTGGTATCAGAATCACTTATGAGGGAGTTAAGGAAATCTTCAAAGCGCTTAGGGCTGTCGTTATAAAGGCGCGACATTAGCAACATTGTATTATTGGTGACGGCGTTTTCTCTTTGAGAATAGCGCTGAAAGTAGTGTATTTTGCTCATGTTTAAAATCCTTCTATTACAGGGCCTGATCTAGACTGAATTTGGCTTCACATTTATGAAAGTCTTTTGTGCTAACCAAGGCGCAAATATCGCTTAAGTCGCCTAGCTCTAATGTGATTGCCGCAGGGTTGTCTTTGGGTGGCAGCTTCCATAATAATACCCTGAACTCCTGCTGATGACTGTATTGCAGGTCTTTAATAAACGGGTCAAGCTGGCCAAAGTGGCTGGATAGATCTTTGTATCCAATAAGCTTCCTGCTTATTTCATAACCTTCTTTTTTAACAGAGAGTTCTAATCTATTCAAAAACTCAGGGGTGTCATAAATGATCACAGCGCTATCACCAAATCCGCTCCAGCTATTTTCTGAAATTTGATGGGATAGGTTTAGTGTTTGGTTGATGGGCAGTTCCAGATAAAACAGGCAGTACAAATTAGCGTTTTCTAAATTCTGGCTGCGCTCTCTGGCTGTGCCACTTGTTACAGTGCCAACTTCTTTAAGTTCGCCATTTTCGTCTTTCATGGATATCGTTGCGCCATCAAGAGGCCACATGCTGGTGACACCTTCATTGATGTCGCCACGTTGTTCGTCCTGCTCCAGCTTTGTGAAATGACCAACGTGTTTAAGGTGCACCTCTCCATGACTAATGAGGCGCTCCATATGTTGTTTTTCACCAAATTTAATCAAAAGCTGATGGTAGCTAGTATTATCGTTTGTCATTGTTATTAGCTTTTGGTTTTTATTGGCAAGGCGGCCAGATCAGAGGGGTTAGAAACCCCGCATATGCCCAGACTAGTGTACCTATGATTGTCACGATCATCCCAAGGCTTTCTGTTTGTAATACCCGTTCTGCTGTAAGAGCACGTCTAGCTTGTTTCTCTTTTTTTTCTGTATCGGACTCAACATCAGGAAAAATGCCATCTCTACTATCAGGGAATAACTGTTCAACGTACCGTGTAACTTCTGATTGAGTCTTAGGTACTGAGTGACTGACAGT
>CAJXIT010000288.1 GCA_913054055.1 uncultured Thalassolituus sp. | reverse complement strand
TGGCTTGAGATTTGTTTCTTACCCATTTGAATTCCGGTTTGTCTTGGGATAGATCGCAAGCTATATCAAATGCATTGCAGGCTTCCTTTAATTTTTTTAAATGGGTATAGCATTCTCCTGCATGGAAGTGTGGTGTGGGATCATGTATTCCAGCTGTTGATGCTGCCATTCCGTAAGCGGTTGCTGCTTCTTCATACTTTTTTTGAAGTTGTAAGCAGGCTCCGGTACCTTTCCAGTATTTTGTTTCATAGGGATTGAGCATGGAAAGCATGCTAAATGTTTGGACTGCCTCTTCCAATTTTGAGCAGGAGTAGTAGTTGTAAGCAACGCCGTACAAAGCTTCCATTTGATCTGTGCTAATACCCTTCATTTCTTGAATGGTAAGGCCATTTTGTTCCATACCACTTAGTAGCTCTATGATTTCTTTTTGCGAGCCTTGACTGGGAAGGATGTCTTTTAAGGTATCTTCTAGCGTCATGTTTATTCCTTGTGTGTTTACTGTTATTGGTTGGGTTTTACAGATAAAGCTAGTAGCTTGATTCAAAGGTTTGTGGGTATGACTAGGTGTAATGATTTAACCGATTCTTATCCATGTGTTGCTTTTTAGAAAAGATAGAGCGTATTCGCCACATCTATGACTATTTCGTTTGATTTTTTATGATTGTTAAGGAAAGCAGGGTGTAAAATGGCTTAGTTCATAAAATATGTAACAAGTCATTGTAAATAGTTGCGCGGATGTTTAAAAAAATTTTGATTATGAGTTTTAGGTTTGTATTAAGTGTGAATCTAGGAATTGCTGTCGCACTTATACTAGTTTGTTTACCATATTGGTTAGAATATCATGTAGTTTTTTTAGTACTGTTGTTGTTGATTGTAAGTTTTGATTTTGCTTGTTGATAATATCATTTAGCTTAATGACATCCGTTTCAACTTCATTTGATCGACCTTTAATCCAACTGTTTAGATATTCTATGTTAACTTGCCACTCTTTTTCATTGTGTGTGCTGTATCCGCCGGTCAAATCAAATTTTATTCCGTAGGTGTTTAAGAAGTTGATCATTGCAATGCTCATTGCAGGAGCATTATCGTTAGCTTCGGCTGAGACCTTTTTCTGTTGCATTTCTGCTAGTAGATCGCTTGCTTTTTCAATTAATGCGTGTTTAGTGGTGATAGCTTCTAAGTAGTTTTCTATTGCTTGTGAGAAGCGTTCATAATATTTAGTTGTCATGATCATTGAGGCGTCGCCTAGAGGGGTGTTTGGGATGCCATCGTTATCATCAAAGTTAAAGTCAAATGTTAAAACTTCTTTAAGTGAGTCGTCAGCAGATTCAATTAATTGATTTGCTGGAATGAGTTCATTGTAGTTGTTTATGAAAATATCAGGGATCCAAATACTTGCCATTTGTTGCCTTAGTGATTTTGAGTGTAGGTTTAATGATTTAACCCGAATGGGTTTAATGAATGATTATTGCTTGATATATAATTTTTATACGTGGTGTCAGTTAAACTAAGCTTTTGGTTATATTTTCAAGTAAATCATGTGTCTTTTTAAGAATTGTTGTAGTCGACTCTAATAGCTGATTTTGCTTGTTAATAATGTCGTTCAGTTTAATGACATCAGTTTCGACTTCGTTTGATCGACCTTTAATCCAGCTGTTCAGGTATTCTATATTTACTTGCCACTCTTTACCATTTTGCTTGGTGTCACCACCTGTTCTGTCGTATTTTATGCCGTGTTTATTTAGGAAGTTGACTAAATTCCCTGGCATATATGTAAATCCACTACTGTTGGATTCAGCTGCAACCTTTTCTCTTTGCATGTCCGCCAAAAAATCGCTACCTTGTTCGATGAGTGAATGTTTGTTTGTAATGGCTTCAATGTATTTCTCGATTGCGCTGGAGTACTGTGTGATGTATGCGGTAGCGATAATGGTTGATGCTTCGGCTAATGAGTCTTCATTGGTAATGTCTAGCTTTTCAATATCAAGTGTGGTCTTTAGTATTCTATCAGCGTCTTCAATTGGTCTGTTTGCTTGAGTAACTGTGCCTGTAAACATGCTATAGCTCCTGAGGTGGGGTAGATGGAAATATATCTATGCAATATTAAGTGACATTAGGGTGAGTAAAGTTGCGTTTTGCTGCTTAAGTGCAATTTCAGGTTTGCAATGTGTTTATAGACTAGATTTTGATCGCGAAGGGATTGATTGATTTTATTGTCATTTCTTGTTTGTGGAAATTTAACATTTCTTCATCTAATCGATTGTAAATGCTTGTGGTGACATGTTTCGGTAGGCTTTCCACAAAGGACTGTACTTGTGGTGAAGTGAGGCTTATTTTCTCTGAGAGCTTGTCTAGAATGGCTTGTCTGGATTTTGATTTGACTCTCGCATCATTGATTTTTAATTTTAATTCTGCAGCCTTTTTCTGAGCTTCATTCATATTATTCTCTTGATATATCTATTCTATGATCACGTTATGTTAGTAACGTGATCATAGAATTGGTTGCGTAATCAACTTGACCGACATGTGTATTATGTAATGCTGATCCTATTAATGGGTTGGATGTTGACCTCGGGGGCGAGCTCTTGATAAGAAAGAATGGGCATTTCATATAGGTCTAGCTCTAAAAGTTTGCGAACGTACCGGCGGATATCCATTGAGACGACCAGTACTGGTTTTTGTTTTATGTGCCTTAAATCCCCGACTTCTCCCCTGATAGTGTCGGTGAAGTTAGATGTGATGGATGGGTCTAGTGCTAAATAAGCACCGGACGATGTCTGTCTAATTCCTTCCCGTATGATCTCTTCCACTTTTTGGTCTAATAAGTAAGCTGAAAGAATATTGAGGCCGTTGCTGTATTTAAAGCTAATATGACGCTTCAAAGTTCCACGTATATACTCGGTTAATAAAATGCTGTCCTTTTCTTTTTGTCCCCACTCAGCTAAAGATTCTAGAATGCTTCTTAGATTGCGTATTGATATGTCTTCACTTACTAAGCGCTGAAAAATTTCAGTGATTTTTTGAAGAGGAAGTAATCTTTGCACTTCTTTCACTAATTCAGGGAATGACGTTTCCATCTGTTCTAACAGATGCCTTGTTTCTTGTATGCCAATAAAATCTTCAGCGTAACGTTTTAATACAAATGAAAGGTGATAGATTAACACCCTTGATGGTTCCATGAATTCAATGTCTGAATCAATCAGCTTGTTTTTATCTGCTAGGTTGACCCAAAGTGCTTCTATACCAGGTAGCTTTATATCGCGTCTGTTATAGCTGATTTTCATCAAATCAAGCTGATCTGATTGTTCGGTAACTAATAGTTGGTCGCTAAATAATGTACCTTGGGCAATAGGGATTTCATGGATCAAAATTCGATATTCACCATTGGTTAAGTTTTCATTGTAGCGTAAGTGCATTCCTGGGAATGGAACACCTAAATCTAGATAAAGTGCGCGCCGTACTTGTAATAGGTGCTCATTTAGTTCGGCGGCAGGTAAGTGTTCTTCTATTTCACTACTTACATCAATCAATAAGGGTAGGGTGTATGTGAACTCTTCCTGTTGTCCAAGCTGTTTTCTAGTAATAGATGGGGTGGTACTTTTTTTATTGCTAGCCGGCGCCATGGCCGGTATGGATGTGTCTTGAGTCTCTGTGTTTTTAGTTTTTTGTTGGTTGTGCAGTAATAGGCCTCCGCCGCCAATGATAAGGCCTAGCACAACAAACGTAAGGGTAGGGAAGCCAGGAATTAATGCGAATAAAAATAAAAGAGAACCGCCTATAATCAGTGCTTTTGGGTGGTGAATGACTTGGCCACCAATATCGTTGCCTAAGTCGGTTTCATCGCCAGTGGTCACCCTAGTGACAATAAAACCTGCTGTCATTGCAACTAATAGAGCCGGTATTTGTGCGATTAAACCGTCACCGATTGTGAGAATGGAGTAGATCTCCAAAGCTTCGCTTGTCGTTAAGTCATTTTGCATCACGCCTATAGAAATACCGCCTAATATATTAACTATGATGATGATGATGCCTGCGATAGCATCACCCTTAACAAATTTCATGGCCCCATCCATTGATCCGTATAGCTGGCTTTCTTGTTCGATGAGGGAGCGTCGACTTCTGGCCTCTTCAACTTCAATGACACCTGCGCGCATATCACCATCAATACTCATTTGCTTGCCAGGCATAGCGTCTAATGAAAACCGTGCGCTTACTTCTGCAACTCGTTCAGAACCCTTAGTAATAACTAAAAATTGAACAATGGTAATTATTAAAAATATTACTAAACCTACAATAAGATTGCCGCCAACTACGAAATTTCCAAAGGTGTAGATGATCTCTCCAGCATCCGCCTGAAGCAGTATTAGTCGGGTGGTGGTTATTGATAGTGCAAGCCTGAAAAGCGTGGTTAATAACAAAAGAGATGGAAATGCAGAGAGTTCAAGTGGTGTTTTAATGTAAATAGCTAGCATCAATAAAGTCACAGATATGCCGATGTTTAATGCAATAAGTACATCAATAATGATGGTTGACAGGGGTAGAACCATCATAAATATGATGGCAATTAGAATCACGGCAAGTAAAAGATCATTACGCTTACCTATGATTGCCAGTATTGAAAGCAATTTATTCTTCATGGTGGATCTCAGCGACTGAGGGAGATTGTGTTTTATTTAATGCAGCACTTGATAAACGGT
>CAJXIT010000287.1 GCA_913054055.1 uncultured Thalassolituus sp. | reverse complement strand
GAGTAAAACTTCAACAGCATTTTCATGGTGATGCTCTATCTCTTTAAGGCTTTCTATTTGTTTTTCTTTGACTTTGTTATGTGTGGCGATGGCGATATATTGATCAATGGCTGCTTCTTTAATGTCCTTATTTTTATCCGCTAAAAAACATGAAACTTCCTTTAAAGAAGATAAATGCTGTATGGCTTTTATGCGAACATCGGTTTCGGTATCGCTATTAGCCAAGCTAATGATGGCCTCATGGGCTAATTCAGGGGTAATGGCTTCCAAACGAATGGCGGCGTCATGGTGTTGCCACTTGGATTTGAAAAGGTTTTTTAAGAAAGAAGCCATAATTGAGCCTGAAGATAAATATAGGTACTAAAGCAAAATTACCAATTAAAGTAATGCAGCGATTAAAATTTAAGGGGGACATTCTACTTTAGGATTTCAGATAGGCAAGTGGCGTACCTATGTACCATTTGCCCCCTTAGCTATAGCATTTTTAAGGCGCATATAAGACAATCTAAGAATCACTTAAAACAACAATAAAAATCATGCATTGCTTACTCGTTAGAATATTCAGTTTAGTTCTGTTGGCCACATCTATGGTTGGATGTACTGTAATGGGCACATCCACGGTTCCGTATCAACAATTGGCCGAAAAATATACAAATTCGTCCAGTCAGTATATGGATATCAATGGCCTGACGGTTCACTATCGTATAGAGGGGCAGGGCCCGCCACTGCTGCTTTTGCATGGTGTTGCTTCATCGCTGCACACTTGGGATGGTTGGGTTGATCAATTAAAAGATAAGTATCAGGTGATTCGCCTGGATATGCCTGGCTTTGGACTGACAGGTCCAGATGTGAACCCAAGTTCTCAATCTGAGAACGCGGATTACATGGTTCAAATGATCAATACCTTCACTGAAAGGCTGGGATTAGAACGCTTCTTCTTGGTCGGTAATTCACTGGGTGGCTATTTTGCTTGGAACTATGCGGCTCAATATCCGGCAAAGCTATATAAAATGGTGTTAATGAGCGCCACGGGATACCCGCAAGATATGCCGTTTTGGCTAGGTTTGGCTTCTTTTCCTGGTATGCATTGGATTACACCCCATATGATGCCTCGATTCTTAGTGAATCGATCCATTTACAGTGCTTATGAAAATGATGATGTTGTGACAGATGAAGTAAAAGAGCGTTATTTCGATATGTTACAGCGCCGAGGCAATCGAGCATCTTATGTTCGTCATTTTGTGAACATGCGTGACATGGTGGACGATGAATCCTTAGGCGAGATGGTAAAAGATGTGGTTGTACCAACCTTGTTAATGTGGGGCGCCGAGGATGACTGGATTCCTATTGATGTGATGCGACACTTCCACCGTGACTTACCTTATAGTGAGTATTTGGTATATGAAGGGGTTGGCCACTTACCTATGGAAGAGATTCCCGTACAAAGTGCCCGAGATGCTAATAACTTCTTTATGGCAGAGTTAAGAAAAGCCGCCGCTCATGAGCAAGAAAGCGAAATTAAGTTTTATGATGCTCAGAAGTATGACTTTCACATGGGGCAAAACGACGAGGAATAACCACTTTCCTCTATATTTACATGTCTGACTGCTCTGGTTGGACATGTTACACTGCCTTTCTCTTTCAATATTTATACGCTCATCATGTCTGAATCTATTTTCTGGTACGACTTTGAAACTTTTGGTGCCAATCCTGTATGGGATCGACCGTCACAATTTGCCGGTATTCGAACTGACCTAGATTTAAACATTATCGGTGAGCCTGAAATGTTTTACTGCCGCCAGGCAGATGATTATTTGCCCCATCCCATTGCTTGTCTCATTACTGGAATTAGCCCACAAACATGTCAACAAAAAGGCATGTCAGAAGCTAAATTTATCGAACGTATTAATAGATTGTTTAGTGAATCAGGTACCTGTGTGGCGGGTTATAACAGTATTCGCTTTGATGATGAAGTAACCCGCAATACCCTATATCGAAATTTCTATGATCCTTATCAACGTGAATGGCAAAACGGAAATAGCCGCTGGGATATTCTAGATATGATGCGGTGTGCTTTTGCGTTACGCCCAGAAGGCATTAACTGGCCCAAAGGCGAAGATGGCAAAGTGAGTTTTAGGCTTGAATTATTATCTGCGGCTAACGGCATTGTGCATGAAAATGCGCACGATGCCTTAAGTGATGTGTATGCCACTATTGGGCTAGCAAAATTAGTTAAAGAGAAACAACCCAAGTTATATGAACACCTTTTTAACCTGCGCCGCAAAGAAGCGGTTGCGCCTTTACTAGACACTGTAAACAAGCGTCCATTTTTACATGTGTCAGGCATGCTAGGTGTGGATAAAGGCTGCTCTGCTGTGATGATGCCTTTAGCAACGGATGCTAAAAATAAAAATGCGGTCATGTGTTTTGATTTAATGGCGGACCCAAGCCCTTTATTTGAACTGTCGGTAGAGCAAATCCAGCAGCGCTTATTTTCTTCAAAAGAACAATTACTTGCTCAAGGGTTGGAACGTTTACCCATCAAAAGCATTCATATTAATAAATGCCCCGTGGTGCTGCCTGCAAAAATGGTTCAGCCAAACATTGCAGAAAAGTGGGGGTTTGATGGGGCTAAAATGCGTGAGCATGCAAGCATGATCAAAAATGGCTCGTTAACCGATCAGCAATTAGCGCAAAAGTTACAAGCGGTTATGAGTCGAGACTTTGAACCTCAGGCTGACCCAGATGCCATGCTTTATACCGGTGGTTTTTTTAATCAGTCAGATAAGAATTCAATGGCCTTAATTCGCGATGCGCACCCTGAAGCCCTGGATGATATGCAAATTGGTTTTCAAGATGGCCGTTTAGAAGAAATGCTATTTCGCTATCGTGCTCGTAATTATTTAGAAACGTTAAATAGTGATGAACGGGAAAAATGGGAGGAGTATCGAAAACAGAAGTTGCTTGGGCCAAGTACGGGTCAATGGTTAAATTATGAAATGTTTGCAACAGCCATAAATGAAGCCGCGCAAACAGCACCTGTAGAACAGCATGATCTTTTACAAGAGTTGGCGCTGAGAGTATTTACCCTTATTAATGAAGCGTCTTTATTTAAGGCTTAACAATTAGGTAAATCAGAGCTTCTACCACAAACATCCACCACGCCGGTTGTTGAGTTATAACGAATAACAATTTGAGATTGATTTCTGCCCGCCGTATCCCCGTTTTTACGATAGGCAAAACTACAAAAACGCCTGCTATCATGTCGGTATGCTCTGTAATCGCCGTTATTATTGCCTCTTTCCACCGAGGGGGCATCGTCTAATAAATTTCGCCAAATATCTTCGCACCCTGAATTATTAATATTCTCATTGCCGTTACCTTTGCTAATGCCAATGGGGTAACCAGAGTTATTGGTATCAATGATATTACCTGCAATACCCGGTAAATTTTGCGTGCGAGTGCTGAAGCCTTGGGATAAAAATAATGATTGGGTGTTTTTTACAGCAGCTTGAAAACTGGACGCTGTGTATTTAATGATGTTGAGTTCTGCTTCATCTTTTAAGTCAGCATACCTCGGAATAGCAATTGCCGATAAAATGCCTAGTACAACTATGACTATAATAAGTTCTATTAAAGTGAATCCAGATGTATATCTGATTGAAATATTTTGAAATGCCATAAAAACAGTCGTTATTACATGACTTAAGTATAGTCTAGATAACAATATCAGCTATGGCACTTTTTATAAGTTTTTAAGAATAAAAGGTTTTAAATGCTCAAGAATAATCGGTTGAGCCTTGGCAGTAGGGTGCAAGCCATCAGCTTGAATGTATTGACTTCGATTTTCAGGGGTGACTTGTTGCAATAAGGGCTCAAGCATAAAAGGCACCAAAGGAATGCCATTTTGTTGGGCCAGTTGTTGGAAACTGGCTTCAAACATTTTTCCATAGCGTTTTCCATAGTTGCTAGGCACTTTTATGCCGACTAATAGCACTTGTGCTCGGGCCATTAAGCTTTTAGATATGATGGATTGCAGGTTGTTTCGCATTTCGCTAACAGACAGGCCTCTTAACCCATCGTTTGCACCCAGCTCTAGTATGACTAACTTTGGTTTGGTGAGTGCGAGCAGTTGGTCAATTTGCCTAACTCCTTCGCTGGAAGTTTGACCACTGATACTGGCGTTATGAACGTTATATTTAAGACTTTTTTCACTGAGTTGTGTTTGTAACAAAGCCGGCCAGCTTTTATTAATCTGTATGCCGTATCCAGCACTTAAACTGTCACCCATGATTAAAATATTGTCTTTAGCAAAAGCCGCATGGGAAACGATAATGAGTAGGGCTGTTAAAAGCAGTTTATACATTGTCATCTTCTATCAACTGAAAACCGCCATGTTAGTAGAGTCTCTTATAAGAAATCAATAAAATGGCGCAATATTTCTATTCTATACTGGTGGTAAACAACTATGAGTGATCAATATGCTGTCACAGCTTGAACCTTGGTCGTTTCAAATCAAACCTGGATTCCGTGTGCGGGGTTGGCGAACGGAACCTTCTAACAAGCCTTTAATTTTCTTTTTGCATGGCAATGGCTTTTCGGGATTGACGTATTTGCCCATGTTAAGGCAGTTAATCGGCGACTTTGATTTATTGATTATGGATTTACCTGGGCACGGTGACAGCGATGTGGGCTGGT
>CAJXIT010000286.1 GCA_913054055.1 uncultured Thalassolituus sp. | reverse complement strand
CATATTGCATTCAAAAATTTAAATTGCTCTAGGGTAAACGATTCACATTCTGGAAAAGGCAATGCATCTATTGAAATCATCACTCACCCTCTTCCTCTTCTTCTAGTAAATATTCCCCTTTACTTTTAGCATCAGACTCAGAATGTTGATCCACATCGATACGAACAATAGTGCTAGACATCTTACTCTCTAAACCATACTGCAAATCCTGCCGGGCAACGGTTAAAATATTTAGAACATCTGTATTACTAGCACTAATTTTAATGGAAATTTCATTTCCAATTTTTGACAGCGTAATAAGCACCTCACCATCGTGGGCGCCGCCAACCTTAATTATCACATCTTTATTTTGTACACCTCCAACAACCTTTATCGCAGCCTGATCCAAAACTTTTTCTATTTTTGATATCTTCGCCTCAATAGTACTTGCCGCAAAGACATCAGTTTTTTGTACCTTACCTAATGCATTATCAGCTGCCACACCAGAATTACTCACATCAATGATTTTGTTTGATACCTCTGTAAAATCTTTTGACATAATTTCAACTTGAAGCGATGAAAAACTCATATTTTTCACTTCAGTGCCTTTATAATCGCCAAGATTATCCAAACTGTTCTTAATATATAACGCGGAGCCATATTCATCTAAAGGTGTTTTTTTTATAAATTCATTTGTTTGCTTAATGGCATCCTCAAATCGCTTTGACTGGGATTTAACCCACACATCTGTTTGCATCATTGGATCCGACACTTGATTTAAATCCACTTTTTCTCGACCCTGAGATACTTGATCTGGTTTTTGACCTTGTATATTTGAAGAACTCATTTCACTTTAATCCCATATTTTCTTTTACTTTAAATTCTTCAATTTCTAAATCTTCCGATCGTTGTGAAATAGCATTCTCTTCACCCATATTCAGATCAGAAACATAGTCAAATTTGTCAACTGCTTTTTGCGTAACAATCAATTCTTCAACCCCTTTCTGCCATTCATCATAGCTCTGTTTTGATCGCAACCGACACTCACTTACTTTCAAGTTCATACTTGCTTCTTGCTGATTAAGAAGGTTTATTTCTTGATTCATTTGTTCAATTTGTTTCAAAATATACACATTCGAAATCATATCCATCACAATACTACTTTCTTTAAGATTCTTAGCGCTTGAAAACTCATCTCGTTCAAAAATTGCAGCTTGAAGCAATGACTCAGACTCTGAAAAGGTTCTTTTAAGCTTGGCCTCTTTAATTTCAACATTTAAATTCTTTATCTTTTTAATACGAGTTAACTGTGAAAACATTCTAATCAACCAGTGCACTCATGCTTTCCAATGTATTTTCAATTGAAACCTTTTGATTAACAGACTGTTGTAAAAATGAATTTATTATTGAGTTTTTATCAATAGCCATATCGGCCTCTTGGTCACTTCCACGCTGGTACTCACCGATCTTCACCAACAAGTCTACTTCTTCATATTTGGCCAACACACGCCTTATACCACCGGCATGTTTTTTATGCTGATCATCAACCAACTCATCCATCACTCGACTGGCGCTTGCCAATATATCAATCGCAGGATAATGGTTTGCCATGGCTAATTTACGAGATAGTACTATGTGCCCATCCAGAATTGAGCGCGTCTCGTCTGCAACGGGCTCTGTCATATCGTCACCTTCAACTAATACCGTATAAAAAGCAGTAATCGACCCTTTATCGTTTTGCCCAACCCGCTCCATCAACTTAGGCAAGTTAGCAAACACCGAAGGCGGGAAACCTCTTCTTGTTGGCGGCTCACCCGCCGCCAGTCCAATTTCCCTTTGAGCGCGTGCAAATCGTGTTACTGAGTCCATTAACAGCATCACACGCTTACCCTGATCTCTAAAATACTCAGCAATAGTCGTAGCAACCTGGGCAGCCTTAACCCTTTCCATCGCAGGACGATCGGATGTTGCCACTACAACAATAGAATTCTCCAAGCCTTCTTTACCTAAGTTATGCTCAATGAACTCACGCACTTCCCTCCCACGCTCTCCTATCAATGCAATCACTGTTACATCAACATCAGCTCCTTTAACAATCATCGACATCAAAGTACTTTTACCACCACCGGCTGCAGCAAAAATCCCCATACGCTGCCCCTCACCACAAGTGAGTAACCCATCGATTGCTTTTACTCCCATAGATATTGGGTCTTTTATTAAGCGTCGAGACATGGGGTCTGGAGCCAAAGCCACCACCTTTCTAAATTCTTTAGGTGCCACTTCAGAGCCATTCAAAGGCTCACCTAAACCATTCAATACTCGCCCTAATAGATCCGGACCTACAGCCACCTCATGCTCAGCACCAGTAGGAATCACCTCTGTTTTAGTTGAAACACCAAACATCTCGCCAATAGGTGTTAGCAAAGCAATAGTTTGAGACAGACCGACCACCTCTGCCAATAACGGTTGTAACTGCCCAGGTGTTTGTAAATGACACAACTCACCCACTCTTACACCAGGTACAACTGCTTTAATAATGGTTCCCACCACCTCAGTTACCCGACCGTACACCTTAGTTAAGGTCGCCTCTCTAATAACAGGCTTTAACCTGCCACTAAAATTCAACAAAGAATCCAGTTCAGCTTTGACTTCAACATCCAATAAATTTTCGCTCACACTCATAACTTGTTTTGCAACTTTTGAAATCTTAGTGATACACAGAGTAGGAAAGTTGCGCTGGCAAGCGATTATTTTTATGCACTATTAAGGAGACACCTTTGTCTAGCATCATCCAAGGAGCCAATCACAATCCTGCCTTAATTCAAGGCACACAGCCTGTGCACAGCACCCAGCAACTAAGCAACCAATACAAAGGACAAACTGTCACACTAGCGCCAACCAGTCACCTCCAAGCAATCCTAAGCGCGGCAGAAGAAGCCACCATGCAGGCAAGCGAAAAAGCTGAGAAAAAACTCAGTAATCGAAAAGCTCAAGATAAAGGAACGCGAATACCCATTTCGGTAAAACGAATACAAGAATATCTGGATAAAATCCCAGATCTAGAGAAACACAAATCGATAAAAGACTACGCTGATAATTTGCTAAAAAACCCAAATCTTGCATATGAAAATTTTAAGCGATTCAATAGCAAAAAAGGGAAAAGTGACGCAGTTTTTTCCGATGACCCTACTTTGCAATTTGCCGCCTTAAACATATTAAAAGACAGCGTTGAAAATCAGCCAGAACTAGAAAACCTGACAAGAGAAATCAATACAGCTATAGAAAACCTCTTATTAGAAAGTGAAGCTGAAATTAACGCAGGGATGAACATATCCCAAATAGCACACCAGCACGCAAACTCCCTTGAAGCCCAATCACTTCGCGACACATACCGCGACTCGGTTTTAGACTACGGAGGCCTTACCAACACCTATAAAAAAATCATTGAAAAATATGGCGAAGATAACTTTGAGGAGGTCAGGATCTTCTTACTTAGTGCCTTAAGCTCTGATATGAATGCACTAGGAAGCTCAATTCCTACAGTAAAACTGACAGCCATCAACGATGACATGTTTTTCTTGAAAGTACTGGGCGGCATGCATGACCAATGCAGTACTTTGACAATGAAAATGAAAATGTACTTCCAACAACAAAATATCATGCCTGGCAAGCAATTAATGACTGAAATTTTAAACTTAAAAGAAGAATCTTGGCTTCAAACTAATCAGTTTTTAAAGATCCTAAGAACCATGAAGCTAAATGAAAACCTCTCACACCAACTCTACTTTTTAACCGAATTACACAAGTTATTACGACTCATGCCCATTAAAGCCTACGACACAGCAGAAGATAGAGACTTACTTTTAGCAACATCACAAGAAGCCCTTGATGAACTCATTCAAAATTTAAACCAGAAAAAACAAGTGAGTGAATAGCCAAATGAACGAATTCACAGCACAGGTGCTTAGCACTTTTCTATTCAACAGATTTGGAGCTGATACTCCTATACACGTAGACCATCCAATTGCATATACAACTGACAATAATCAAACCTTAATGTTTAGTGTTAAGAAATGTGGACTTACAATAAGCGTACTAACAAAAATTGAAGAGTATTACTTAGAAGAAGCACTCATTAATGCGTTGAAATGTTGCCATTTTATCCCATCAACACCCTTCTCCATTCAAGCTGGATTGCTTCCTGGAAACACACTCTCTTTCTCCATACACCTAGAGAATGAATTAACAACAGAGCCTAACATTGATAAAAGCCTGCAGTTATTGCTACTCAAAATGAATGAAACCATAGGAATGGAGCAATTAACATGATCAAAACACCACATTTCAGCCGAGGCCTAGACGGAGTATCGCAACAAGCTTTAACTCGTGAGCTTTGCATCCCACAAAAGCTAAACCTGCCCGCGACCGAACAAACCATGGAGTCCCATATGGACTCCTTATTCCTACCACTTAGTATTGAACAGAAAATCTTAAGCTCTACCAAACCTAAAATTACCCACCAAGAAGTGCTCATGCCTTTTGAATTCAAAATCATTGGCAAACAAATATTATCAACCCTTGAAAATTCTAATGTTAAAACCCTACATGTAAAAAACATCATATTGGATCACATAGAAAACGAAAAATACATATCCCTATTTCGAAATCTATTAATACGAGCGTGAATCAACCATGAACAACAATAACGAAGTTTTCTTA
>CAJXIT010000285.1 GCA_913054055.1 uncultured Thalassolituus sp. | reverse complement strand
ACGAAGAACCGCAAAAACCAAGTTCTGAAAAAGAGTGGAAGCTCATCGAAAAAATGGTCACGAGTATTAACTCTGAGCAAAAGAGTGCGCGTCGGTGGGGGATATTTTTTAAATTACTGACGTTTGTTTACTTGTTTGCCGCTGTTATGTTTTTAAAGCCGTCAAATATTGATGCGAATAATCTATCTGTTGATGGTAGCTTTACTGCGTTGGTTGAGGTTAAGGGTGTGATTGCAGCGGGTGAAGAAGCGTCTGCAGATTTTATTGTTACAGGGTTGCGTGAAGCGTTTGATGCGGAGGGTGTTAAGGCTGTAGTTATTAGGATCAACAGTCCAGGAGGCAGCCCAGTGCAATCGGGTTATGTTTACGATGAAATAAAGAGATTGCGCGCTCTTCATCAAGATATTCCTGTGTATGCGGTGATTTCAGATTTAGGCGCTTCTGGTGCTTATTATATAGCAGCAGCAGCTGATGAGATTTATGCAGATAAAGCCAGCTTAGTGGGTTCTATCGGTGTGGTTGGGTCAGGTTTTGGGTTTGTTGGTGCGATGGAAAAGCTAGGGGTTGAGCGACGACAATTTACCTCGGGTGAGCATAAAGGGTTCTTAGATCCATTTACCCCATTGAATAAGGATGAAAAAGTTTTTTGGCAGGGTGTGCTAGCCACGACTCATAAGCAGTTTATTGATCAGGTTAAAAAGGGACGTGGTGATAGGTTGGCAAATGACCCTAAGTTATTCAGTGGCTTGGTGTGGACGGGTGAGCAAGCCTTGGAGTTGGGGCTTGTAGATGGTTTGGGTAGCTCCAGTTATGTGGCCCGTGAGCTGGTAGGAGCGGAAGAAATTGTAGACTTTACCCCAAGACCATCTCCGTTTGAGGATATTGTCGGTAAGCTAGGCACGAGTGTCGGCAAGGGGTTGGCCACAGCCTTAGGTCTGAGTGCTTCGGGTATTGAGTTAAAATAAGCCTTGTGCGCTGATTTTCCTAGAGAAATAGCGAATTTGGCTTTGACATGGGGTGAGCTCATGCGTATGATTCCGCGCACTATGAACCAAGGTTTATTTCCAGTACGGGTTGATACACTTAAAAGTGTTGATTTAGAAGCTGAATTTAGCGGAACAATCGACATATCCCAGTTAGGGCGTCTTCAAGACTTTCTACAGGATAATAGTGGTCAGACCCAAGTTGAAATCCAATTTGGTCGCGATGAGCAAGGAACTTCTTTGTTACGTGGCCAGTGTCAAGCCCAAGTACGCATGACATGTCAGCGCTGTATGAACCCGGTTGAAGTGGATTTATCCACGGACTTTGAGCTCGGTATCGTGTTTAGCGATGAGCAAGCCAAGCATTTACCAAAGCAATACGAACCTGTAATTGCTGAGAGAGATGATTTGGAACTGCTGCCCGTAATCGAAGATGAGTTAATCCTCAGTTTACCAATGTATGCTTATCATACTCAGTGTGATGAAAATGAATTGGTAGCTAAAGCTGAAGAAGTAGTGCCAGTACCGGTTGAAACAGAAGCGCCGAATAATCCGTTCAGTGTGCTTGAGCAATTAAAGAAATAGCAGGAGAGCCTAATGGCTGTTCAAAAGAGCAAAAAATCTCGTTCACGTCGCGGTATGCGTCGTTCTCACGATGCACTAACTACTCGTGCATTGTCTATCGATCCAACAACTGGTGAGACTCATATTCGTCACCACGTAACAGCTGACGGTTTCTACCGTGGCCGTAAAGTTGTTGAAGTACAAGACAGCTAATCATGGTCACCATTGCGGTTGATGCAATGGGCGGGGATCACGGTCCCCGCGTGACTGTGCCAGCAGTCATCTCTTCCCTTGAAAAACACCCTGATTTACACATCCAATTATTTGGTAATCGCGCCAAGTTAGATCCTTTTTTACAATCTTCTATTGCAAGTACTCGTTTAACTGTCATTCACACCGATGAAATGGTGAGTAGTGGCGAGAAAACTTCAGCTGCTCTGCGCAAGCGTCAATCATCTATGCGATTGGCCATTGATTCTGTGCGTGAAGAAAAGTCTCAGGCCATGGTCAGTGCTGGCAATACTGGGGCACTGGTTGCCATTTCCCGTTATGTATTAAAAACCATGTTAGGCATTGATCGCCCAGCTTTGGTGGGGCGTATTCCTCATGAGCGCGGCTTCAGTTATATGTTAGATCTTGGTGCAAACGTTGAGTCTGACTCTGAAAATCTTCATCAATTTGCAGTGATGGGCAGTGCATTTTGCAGCGCTTTATCTGAAAACAAATCCCCTAAAGTGGGTTTGCTGAATATTGGCAGTGAAGAAATTAAAGGCAACGAAGAAATTCGTTTGGCTAACGCCACTTTAAAAGAAAGTGAAATCCTTAATTACATTGGTTACGTGGAAGGGGATGATATTTATAAGGGGTTAGCTGATGTGGTGGTAACCAATGGTTTTGCGGGCAATGTGGCCTTAAAAACCAGTGAAGGCTTGGTTAAGTATGTGACGAGCATTGTGAGAGAAGCCTTTAATAAAAACTGGTTAACCCGCTTTGTGGGTTTATTGGCTATGCCTATTTTAGAGAGTTTGTATACCGGATTTGAGCCACACCTTAAGAATGGTGGTGTTCTATTGGGTGTGCAGGGCGTTGTGGTGAAAAGCCATGGTAAGTCCCAAGAGTTAGCATTTGAAACCGCTATTTCAAATGCCTATACCTTATCTAAAAATGAATTATTGCATGAAATTAGTGATCGCTTGGATCAAGAATTGATTTAATGTAACAATCTTCCACTAGCTCTTTGAAAGTCGTCAGAGGGTGCGATACTCTTGCCAAAAAATAAATTTCTAAGAATAAATGGTTAAGTTTATGTATAACAGTGCTGTGGTTTTTCCTGGTCAAGGCTCTCAATCAGTGGGTATGCTGGCTGATGTGGTTAATGAATTTCCAGAAGCTAAGCAAACCCTTGAAGAAGCCAATGATATTCTAGGCTTTTCCCTTTCCGATATGATCTTAAATGGCCCTGCTGAATCTTTAAATAGTACAAACAATACTCAGCCTGCTTTGGTGGCGGTTGAAGTGGCTTTGTGGCGTGCACTGAATGGTCGTGTGCAGGCAGATGTGATGGCTGGGCATAGCTTAGGTGAATATTCGGCTTTAGTGTGTGCACAAGCTATCTCATATGAAACGGCTTTAAAGCTTGTTCGACGCCGCGGTGAATTGATGCAAATTGCTGTACCGGATGGTGTGGGTGCGATGGCAGCCATATTGAATATGGATGATGATGCCGTTGAAAAGATTTGTGAGGAGCAGGCTCAAGGACAAGTTGTGCAGCCCGCTAACTATAATAGTCCTGGCCAATTGGTGATAGCAGGTAACAAAGAAGCGGTTGAGCGGGCTGTTGTTGCTTGTAAGGAAGCGGGTGCGAGACGTGCCATGTTACTGCCTGTAAGTGGTCCTTTTCATAGTGCTTTAATGGAACCTGCAGCAAAAGAATTTGCAGTTTACTTGGATGGCTTTGAAGTGAATTCGCCAGTTGTACCTGTTTTGCAAAATGCCAGTAATCAATTTGAAACAAGTGCTGATCAAATTAGAGAAAACCTAGTTGCTCAGATTGCTAGCCCTGTTAGGTGGACGCAAACCGTTCAGCAGTTAGCTGACAATGGTGTTCAAACTCTGGTAGAAGTAGGTCCAGGTAAAGTACTTACCGGTTTGAATAAACGAATTGCTAAAAGCTTGAATAACGTAACGGTTAATTCAGCTGATGCAATCTCGGCTTTATAAGGGGTAGTAACATGGATAAAAAAATTGCAGTTGTAACAGGCGCTAGCCGAGGGATTGGTCAGGCTATTGCTGCGGAGCTTGTAGAAGCTGGGTATTTTGTAGTGGCTTCGGCAACCTCAGAGGCGGGTGTTGAAAAAATTAAAACGACTTTGGGTGAAAACGGCAGTGCTTTTATTTTGAATCTAGCTGATAAAGAAAGTTGTGTCGTTTTTAACGCCAGTGTAGGTAAATTGGGACCCGTTGCAGTGTTGGTAAATAATGCCGGCAATACAAAAGACATGTTAATGCTTCGAATGAAAGATGAGGATTGGGACGATGTAATTGAAACCAATCTCAGTGGTACTTTCCGTGTAACAAAAGGCTTCTTAAAAGGCATGATGAAACAGCGTATAGGTCGTATCATTAATATCAGTTCAGTGGTGGGCACTATGGGGAATCCTGGTCAGGCAAACTATTGCGCCAGTAAGGCAGGTGTTGAGGGCTTTACCCGTTCGCTTGCCTATGAGATTGGTAGTCGAAATATCACTGTTAATGCGGTGGCACCAGGCTTTATCGCGACTGATATGACGGATGAGCTTACTGAAGATCAAAAAAACGCCATGATGGCTAACATTCCATTAGGAAGATATGGGAATTCAAAAGAAGTGGCAAAAGCGGTGTCTTTTTTAGCTTCAGATGATGCTGCTTACATCACTGGCCAAGTGTTACATGTGAATGGTGGTCTAAATATGGGCTAAAACTGCCATTTCTATTGGTGTTTCGGGTCTAATAAGTCGTTAAAGTTCGCAAAAATGGGACAGGTACTTGATTTTATTGAGGTATTGATCAAAATCCATGTACCTGATCTTGTAATAGATAGGTTTACCCGTCGGTAAAGAGGGATATAATGTCGAAAATTTGAGAATCAGGGCATTTTAGCTCTAAAAATAAATAGGATAAATTATGAGCAGCAT
>CAJXIT010000284.1 GCA_913054055.1 uncultured Thalassolituus sp. | reverse complement strand
ATCAGAATCCTCTCCCTTTATTGTGTAATACAATTCGTCATTATTCTTGTCTTTCGCAATGACTGTATATATATGAGTCCCCACAGCTACTAAATGACTGATCGATACTCGTTTTTTATTTTTACTAATATTTGGCGCGGTATTTTTTCGTGTCTTAAGATTCACTTTGATTTTATGGGACGCCCAGCCTTCTAGATTACTGGCGAAGATTTCATATTCGTAGGCTTGATTCTGTCTTAGTAATGTATCTTTATACACAAACTGCTTAGAACTTAAGTTAGCAACCAACACCTTATTTCTATAAATATGGTAATTATAATTATTATTGGCAACCTTGGGGGCTTCCCAGCTAAGGATGCTCCAATTATGGCCAATGCTTTCTACCTTAAAGTTTTCTGGGGCTTCTGGATTTTGATATTCGTAATGTTTTTTGGTGTAAGATCGATCAGAAATCGAAACCTGTTTAGAACTCCATAGAAAATCATCCGAGTGTTTAACACCGTATGAAACACTCGAAATAATAAACAACCATGTGAAGATTTTATTCAACATTACGATAATGCGTTCTAAGAAGAAATGAGATTTAACGAATGAGCATGAAGGTTTAGCTCTTGCGCTGGAACACTCTCAATAACAATCTGTGCGCATGCTCGCTGCCAGTCTAAGAACATGATATTTCTTAACTCTTTCATACTCGTCACACATCTCTCATTCATTTCCTCTATTATAAATGCGCCATTGATGAGACCCATATTTCATAATGAGGGATTATCCCTTACTTAAGTCACAGGTATGGCTGTACGTGTCTCTGAACAGTAATCAAACTTACGAAATGGTGATGATCGAATAAGAGGAGAAGCCCCTTATTACGGGGGTGGAGCAGGCTTTAAACCGATGAAGCGGTGTGGCATCCTAGCCTTTGTTTTTCCTATATGCACTTGGCGTGACGCCCTTACAGCGTTTAAAGCTATGGCAAAAATTGGCTGCGTCGCTAAAGCCTAGGCGCTCAGCGATTTCATCTAGCTGCATGGGTTTTAAGAGTAATTCTTCCGCAATGCCAATGCGCACATCATCCCTTACTTGACGCCAACTGGTGCCCTCTTCTTTCAGTTGCCGATGCAATGTACGCGTGGTTCTTGCCAAGCTTTTGGCAATGTCTTCCATGGAACCGTGAAGCCCAAAGTGCACTAAACTATCTTTCACTTGCTTCGCCACTGGCTTCCAACTGTGCTTATCTTGTAAAAGCTGGCTGCATTGCTCTTCACACAATTTCACCGTCATTTCATTTGCTTTCACTAGGGGCAGATCTAGCATATGCCCTAAACCCACATAGGCATTACATGGCGCATCAAACTCGATGTGGCCACATAGGGCTTGCTCTAACCCTTCATGGGAAAGGTGAGCCGGCTTGGATGCCATTAACCTTAAATGAATGGGCAACTCTGAATTATCAAACAATTCTCTTTGTATGACACTGACGGCCCACATATCCCGCATTAATATCATGCAACCAAGATCCCCAGGTACATCACAATGAAAACCAAGTGCCACGTCATTATCTTCATTCATTAAGAAGATATCCGAGAACGCATAAGTTAAGCCTAAGTAGCGCAAACCGATTTCAATGGCTTTTCTCATGGTGCTACTGGATAACAAGGCATAACCCATGATGCCGTAGCTGGTTAAGTGATAACGGCTTCCTAGTTCAATGCCTGTTTGAAAAGGGTCTGTGATATGTAGAAGCAGGTTTTTCAGTATTTGCAGCTCTTGCTCATCTTGTATTTGCATATGATGATCGGTCAATTGGGCAGGCTTGATACCTGTCTTTTTCAATAGATCACCTGCAGTAATGCCTTGCTCTTTGCCATATTCAACAATGATTTGCGCACTGGTAATACCGCGTATGGTCATATGTATCCTTATGGCTAAATGACATGATCAAATGTCTTAAAATCACAAATATAAGTCTGTTTTGACCATAGATCAATCACTATCAATTCCATATTCTAATCTGCAGACATCATAGGCGATTGGTTTTTAATGGCGCATCACACGCTCAAAGACCATGGCACATGTAAAAATAAGAATGAGAGGTGTGTATGACAGCAACAATTCGCAATCCATCCGTTGTCATTATTGGCGCAGGCATGACGGGCATTTTAATGACCATTAAACTGCGTAATGCCGGTATCACAGACATTGTGGTTCTAGAGAAAAAAGAATCAGTCGGTGGCACTTGGCGTGAAAATACCTACCCTGGTGCTGCCTGTGATGTGCCATCCCACATGTACACCTATTCGTTTGAACCCAATCCTAACTGGAGCCATTTTTTTGCCCGTGGCCCAGAAATTCGTAAATACTTTGAACACGTTGCCAATAAATACCATGTTAAACGGGATATTCGTTTTAACGAAGCCGTCACCGACGCCCACTATGATGAAGGCAAGTGGACCGTTAAAAGCAGCAAAGGTAACACTTACCATGCCGACTTTGTGGTATGTGCCACTGGCATATTACATCATCCAAAATTCCCAGACATTCAAGGCATTGAAAACTTCAAAGGCAAGATGTTTCACACCGCTCAATGGGACCACTCAGTAAACATAGATAAAAATACAAAAGTAGGTGTGATTGGAACCGGGTCTACCGCCGCACAAGCCATACCTGAGTTAATCAATACCGGTGCGGATGTATCGATATTTCAGCGCACACCACAATGGCTAATGAACCTGCCTGATTTTCGTTTTTCAGATGCCATGAAATCCCTCATGACAACGTTTCCAATCATTAGCAAAATCCATCGTAATACCGGTAAGTTTTTCCTAGAGCATGTGTTTACCAAAGCGGTCACCGGCCACTTTTTTCAAAAACACTTTTTACAGTTTATGTGCAAAGCCAACTTGCGTTTGAGTATTAAAGACAAAATATTAAGAGAAAAACTCAGACCCGATTATCAAGTAGGATGTAAACGCGTCATCATCAATTCTACTTTTTACAAAGGCATCCAAAAAGAGAATGCCCATTTAATTACCGATGCCATTGAATGCATCACTGAAACCGGCATTCAAACCAAAGACGGCAAACATCATGATTTAGACGTACTGGTGCTTTCTACTGGGTTTAATCCTTTTAACTTCATGCGCCCCATGAATTTAACTGGGCGAAATAATTTACACATAGATAAAGCTTGGGATAAAAAAATTAAAGCCTATCGTTCAATGATGCTGCCCGATTACCCAAACTTCTTTTTAATGCTAGGCCCTAACACCCCCATTGGTAATTTCTCGGTAATCGCCATGAGTGAGGTGCAAGGGGACTATGTGGTTAAAATGATTGATAAGTGGCGCAATAACGAATTTGATGAGTTTGAAGCCAAACCGGAAGCCATTGATGAATTTAATGCTTACGTGAAAAAAGGGTTAAAAGGCACCAGTTGGGTTGGCGGCTGCCAAAGCTGGTATTTAGACCCTGACGGCGACCCTATTCTATGGCCTTATACTTGGGGCCGCTGGGTGAAAGAAATGCAAGAGCCTCAGATGCAGCACATTAACACTCAATCATTTGAGCACACACATTCTAAACACGCGGTATAACAACATTATTATGAGTATTAAACATGTTTTGATTACCGGTGCTGCCGCTGGCATAGGCTTAGCCACCGCTGAGTTTTTACACACGCAAGGCTACCGGGTGGGCATGGCGGATTTAAGTTTATCTGCTTTAGAAAAAGCCACTAAAGGCTGGAATAAAGAACGCATTCATTTATTGGAATTGGATGTGACCAACTTTTCTCAAGCCCAACAGGTGCTCAACGATTTTTGTGGTCAAACAGAATCCGGGTTATCTGTGCTGATTAACAATGCTGGCATATTGGAAATTGGCGCGTTTGAAAATGTCAGCCATGCCCAGCATGCACGCACAATTAACGTGAATGTAATGGGTGTGATTAATTTATGCCAAGCGGCATTGCCATACTTAAAAAAACACCCACGCAGTACGGTTGTCAATTTATGCAGTGCCAGCAGCGATTATGGCATTCCAGAGTTGGCAAGCTATTCAGCCTCTAAACATGCAGTAAAAGCATTAACAGAAGCCCTAGAAATTGAATGGCAGCAATATGACATTCGAGTATGCGATGTAATACCGCCTTTTATTGCGACAAACATGGTGACATCCCAGCAGGCTTCTGCAAAAGTATTAGAACACTTAGGCGTAGACCTGAATGCAGAAGATGTTGTGAAAGTGATTCACAAACAGATCACTTCACCCAAACCCCATAGAACCGTCGGCACTATTTATGGGTTATTGCATCGACTATCCAATATTTCGCCATTTTTCATTAACCGTTTAGTAATGAAATACCTAAGCCGATAAGGCCTAGTTTTTATTAAACCCATATGAGAAAACTAACATTATGGATGATATGATTTTGCAATCGACTAAATTAGAACGCAGCCAACGCTTTGCCGCAAGACTGCTTTCTTTTATGCCCCCCTTACATAGACTGCCACCAAAAATATTTAGGCCACTTTTTTTGGTCATGGATCGCATGATGGGACTTAGCAAAGAAGACATGCACAGCGTGGTGGACTATTTAATTCCAACCACTGCCGATGATAAAGGTCAGGTGCATAAATTAAAAATTCGCGCTTATTACCCCAAGCCTGATGACAATCATAAAGAACCTGCAGTGAGAAAATCCATGGTGTACTTTCATGGAGGG
>CAJXIT010000283.1 GCA_913054055.1 uncultured Thalassolituus sp. | reverse complement strand
TGGCCCGGTAGAACGTCTACTACTGCCCATTAAAGCAAGTACCTGATCCTTACGAACCACATCACCCACTTTAACAACGGTTTCTTTGCAATGTGCATATCGGGTTTTGTAACCATTACCATGATTAACTTCAACCAGAAGGCCATAGCCGTAACGCTTAGAAGCCCAGGTCACAACCCCAGAAGCCACTGAAACAATGTCTGATCCGGTTTTACCAGCGAAATCCACACCAGCATGCCAAGCTAAACGGCCTGTAAACGGGTCGGTACGCATACCATAGCGAGATGACATCCAGCCCTTGTTGATAGGTAAGCCAGCAACAAAGGTATCACTGGTGATTTTTTTCTCACCTAAGATACTATCCAGTACTTCTAACTGTTGCTCTCGACTGTCTATCTGATGACTTAATTCATCTAAAACGGTAATGATATCTGGGGCTTGGTAGACAGAACCTTCTTGATTTCGTGAAGGCCCGCCAATAGCAGGTAGATGGCCAAAGTTGAATTCGCCTTTATCAAGCTTTGAGCGATCAATTAATCGCTCACCTAAGGCATCAAGACGGGTTAAACGGGTTTGAAGCTGGGCCATTCTAGAGGTTAAGCCCACTAACTGCTCGTCAGTTTGCTCACGAATGGCATCTAATTCTTTGCGCTGCTGGGTTAAATCTTGCTCCCATGCTTTCGCTGTTTCAGGGCCAAAAAGACCTTCATCAGCCAACATCATGGTTAGATAGTAGCCTGCAGCCCCCATTGAGAAAGGCAGTACGGCAAGTGTCAGTGTTAAAGCCCAGCGAGCCAACGGCCCCAAGGATACTGTTTTTGAGCGGCCGTGGCGCTGACCAACAATAATAATATTCATGGTCGCGTCCAAATTGTTTTGTCTAATTCTTAGTTTAGACTGAAGTTGCCCCATAGAGTGAGACAAATATCACATGATTACCGAAGTTAACATTTATACAACAATCATCACGCAAAAATAATGGCACCGAAATGCCATTAAAGTTTATACAGCTGATACTGGTTTAGAGTATGAAATGGGTGCCTGTTGCTCATCATCAAACGAAACAAACTCCCAGCACTCCTGTTGCTCTAACAGAGCACGAAGTAAGGCATTGTTCAGGCCATGGCCTGATTTCACACCAACATATTCACCAATCAAACTATGACCTAGTAAGTATAGATCACCTACTGCATCTAAAATCTTATGCTTTACAAATTCATCATCATATCTAAGACCATCTTCGTTTAATACGCGGTAATCATCCACAACGATGGCGTTATTCACACTGCCACCCAAGGCTAGGTTTTGTGAACGTAAATATTCTATATCTCGCATAAAACCAAAGGTTCTAGCACGACTCACTTCCTTAACAAAAGAAGTTGTGGAGAAATCTAAACTAGCGACTTGATTCTCTGAATCGAATAATGGGTGGTCAAAATCAATGGTAAAGCTAACTTTAAATCCAGCGTACGGCTGGAAGGATGCTGATTTATCGCCATCTGTAACGGTAACAGGCTTAGTAATTCGAATAAATTGCTTAGCTTTATCTTGCTCTTCAATTCCCGCTGACTGCAGCAAAAACACAAATGGACCCGCACTGCCATCCATAATAGGGACTTCAGCAGCACTTAATTCAACATAAACATTATCGATCCCTAACCCTGCCATCGCTGATAACAAGTGCTCAACAGTGGACACTTTCACGTCACCATTGCTCAAAGAAGTTGATAATGTTGTGTCACCAACATTCGTTGCTTTAGCAACAATCTCAACGGCAGGCTCTAAATCTGTACGAATAAAGATAATACCAGTATCCACAGGCGCTGGTCGTAGGGTTAGGTATACCTTTTCCCCAGAGTGCAGACCAATACCAGTAGCTCTTATGGCATTTTTTAGAGTACGCTGTTTTATCATTAAATATTTCGCTTTGTTACAAATCGTGCAAATATCACACAGTAATAGACCATTATAACGTCATCTGCGCCATAGGCCAACCCGCCTGGCCTAATCAGCTTGGCGGCGTAAGAAAGCAGGAATATCAAGATAATCCATATCTTTATTCTCTTTATTCTCTGGGGCAGCCTGCTGGGCCGGCTGAGTGTTCGAACCGCGCATCACAGTTGGACGGTCTAACTTCTTATAGTCAACAGATCCATCCGCTTTATTTACTGTGTTATCCACAACCTTTTTAGGGGCAGTTTCTTGAGTTGCATCACCTAAACCAGTTGCAACAACCGTTACACGTAATTCATCAGTCATACTCTCATCTATAACCGTACCCACCACGATCGTAGCGTTGTCGGATGAAAATTCTTCAATGGTATCGCCCACCTCAGTAAACTCACCTAAAGACAAGTTTGTACCCGCTGTAATGTTTACCAATATGCCGCGAGCACCTTGAAGATTAACATCCTCTAAAAGTGGGCTTCGAATAGCGGCTTCAGCAGCTTCTCGAGCACGCTCTTCACCCTTACCTGAACCAGTTCCCATCATAGCTTGACCCATTTCAGACATAACCGTGCGCACATCGGCGAAATCCACGTTGATCATACCTGGGCGAATGATTAAATCCGCAATACCTTGTACCGCACCTAGCAATACGTCATTAGCAGCAGAAAAAGCATCTAATAAAGTAGTGTTCTTACCCAATACAGCTAAAAGCTTTTCGTTTGGAATAGTGATCAAGGAATCAACATGCTTAGCCAGCTCTGACAAACCGCCATCAGCAAGGGTGATACGTTTACGACCTTCAAACGGGAATGGCTTGGTTACCACTGCAACCGTTAGAATGCCGAGTTCTTTTGCAACCTCAGCAACAACTGGTGCCGCACCAGTACCGGTACCGCCACCCATACCAGCAGTAATAAATACCATGTCTGCACCGGTTAAGGCTTCAGCGATGCGCTCGCGATCTTCCATGGCAGCTTGACGACCTACTTCAGGGTTTGCCCCCGCACCTAAGCCCTTGGTTACAGTTGAACCAAGTTGCAAAACAGAACGAGCTGTCATATTTTTCAGCGCTTGTGAGTCAGTGTTGGCACAAATAAAGTCAACACCATCCACATGGCTTGTCACCATGTGCTCAACAGCGTTACCGCCACCACCACCAACACCTACAACTTTGATAATCGCATTGTGTTGCGGTTCATCTACTAACTCGAACATATCCCCATCTCTCTGAGTCATCGCCCTTCTCCTTTTTATTCGTCAGGCGCTTTACTTCTTATAGCGCCTATTAAATATTAAAAATTGCCTTTAATCCAATGTTTTACGCGTGCAAAAAAGCTAATTGGATCATCTTCTTTTCGAGCAAACACTAATTCGCCCAATTGGTGCTTAGCACCGTAAATTAATAAGCCAACCGAAGTGGCATAAATTGGATTTGCCACCACATCTGTTAACCCCTCAACTCCATTTGGTTTCGCTAGTCGAACCGGTACGTGGAATATCTCTTCAGCCAATTCCACAACCCCTTCCATCTTGGATGTTCCTCCTGTTAACACCACGCCAGCTGCTATTACATCTTCAAATCCACTTCGTCTTAGTTCAGCTTGTATCAAGGTGAAAAGCTCTTCATATCTAGGCTCCACCACTTCCGCTAAGGCTTGACGAGAAAGATTTCTTGGCTCTCTTTCCCCTACGCTTGGTACTTTGATTAACTCATCAGCACCGGCTAACTGAGTTAACGCGCACGCGTATTTAATTTTAATTTCCTCTGCATGCTGAGTCGGAGTTCGCAATGCCATAGCAATGTCATTTGTCACCTGATCTCCGGCAATTGGAATCACGGCAGTATGACGGATAGCCCCTTCAGTGAAGATAGCTATATCAGTGGTACCACCACCTATGTCCACCATGCACACACCCAGCTCTTTTTCATCATCAGTCAATACCGCATAGCTAGATGCTAACTGCTCTAAAATAATGTCATCTATTTCCAGCCCACAACGTTGTACACATTTTTCGATATTTTGTGCGGCATTCAACGCACCACTCACCATGTGTACTTTTGCCTCAAGGCGAACACCTGACATACCAATGGGCTCTTTAATGCCCTCTTGCATGTCGATCACATATTCTTGCGGCAATACATGCAAAATTCTTTGATCTGCAGGTATAGCCACCGCTTTTGCTGCATCAAGCACTCGCTCAATATCAGTTTGGCAAACCTCCCTGTCTTTAATCGCTACTATGCCATGACTGTTCATCGAACGAATATGACTGCCAGCAATGCCAGCATATACGGAATGAATCTGACAACCTGCCATAAGTTCAGCTTCTTCAATAGCGCGCTGTATAGATTGAACCGTTGATTCGATATTAACGACCACACCTTTTTTTAAGCCGCGAGACGGATGGCTACCCACACCCACAACTTTAATTGTGCCTTCGTGGTTAACTTCACCCACAATGGCGACAACCTTAGATGTACCAATATCTAATCCTACAATTAACTTACTTTCTGCAGATGCACTCATTTTTATTTCTCTACCCCTGCACTTTGTCTGGAAGTTGTTTCCAGGCCACTGCAAATCCTTGTTCGTAACGCATATCAATACTGCTAATACGCATCAATTGAAACTGATCAATTACGCTTTCTAGTTGCCTTAGGCCAGACATGGCATTTGCCCCATCTAACCAAATTTTTAAGCCGGTTTGCTCTTCAATCAACCAACCCGAAGTAGACTTAGACAGCCCTACTAAATTTAAATTATGTCGCTTACACCAGCG
>CAJXIT010000282.1 GCA_913054055.1 uncultured Thalassolituus sp. | reverse complement strand
AACTGCAGTAATAAGAAGGCACTGACACTGATCACATAAAACAAATATCCCCGTTCACGAATCACAAAATAAATGAATAAGTGATACAGCGCCATGATCATCAAAACGCCATAATATATGCCGTAGATCATTTGATTAATGGCTAAATTTTCTGCGTAATCCGTTTCTGTTTGCCACTTTATTGGCAACATTAATGTTCCCTGGGTTTCAATCCGCCCGACCAATCGATAACTGGCTGCATTTTCAGTGGATAGACCTAAAATGAAATCATGAACGCGCAATGCTTTTTGCGAAAATGAAACCGCATCACCGGTGTGAATAGTTTGGACTAACTTGTCCCCTTTATATAAATACAGGTCCAAATAATCCAATAAGGGGTAGGTCACTTGAAATACCCAATCCCCCTCGTTGTAAGCTTGTAAGGTTTGCATAAACCAAGCGGATTGATGGCTATAGCCTAGATTAAATTCCCCTTCAACTTTACTCCATTGCGCCTCTTCCAAGACTTCGTTAACGGATCGCTTGTTGCCATCGGGTTCTACCCAGTAATATAACGGTGATATTTCCACCCCTGGCAGGGAGTATTCCTTGGCGACGCCAACTTGCGCAATGCTTAGCATTAAAAGAATAAAAAGGTATTTCAAATTTCTTTATCCAACTTTGATCTTTTATAAGCTTAGCAGGATTGAAAAAGTCGGTAAGCTTAACTATGGTTAAAATGTAGTCAGGTTTGTATCATTCCCTCACTATAGGCCATCATATCGGAACTTAAATTAAGTTCATCTGATGATTTAGCCAGTGAGTAAGGGGAGCATAATGGATACAACACTGGAAATAAGCGCCGTTCATTGAATTACGGCCAGCTGGTAATTGTAGAGCGTTTATCGAGCCACCCTAGGGGTGATTCATAGACCCCGTACTGGCAATACATGTTTTGCCGAGTCTTTAAATCGCAGCGTCTCAATTCACTATGCGTTTCGGGCTCAAAAATTTAGAACATTGCTCCCCTATTTCCATCCTTTCATGTTGGCAAGGTATCGTATGATCCTGCTGAGCAGCTTTTAGCGAATATTTATCTTTCTGCTAACCTTATAGTATAGGGTTTTTATGCCACCGATCGCCAAGTTTCTTATTGTTATTATTCTCTTGATTGGGTCGGCGGTGTATTTTCATTTTAACCGCGAAGCACCCACATACAGTAAAACTCTGTTTGGGCTTCATAAAGTGATGATAATTATTCCAAATGAGCAGCAACATACCTGAAGAAAAAGCAGCCAAGCTTTCTAAACAAGAAATTGAATCACAAAAACAGCGTAAGTCCTTAATCATTATGGTGGCTGTGATTGCTGCCCTTGTGGGGTTAGGTGTGTATTTTCATTTAAATACAGACCAATCAATGAAGAGTACCGAAGCGTTTTTTGAAGCCAGAAAGAGCCCTGAACAATATTACGAATATAAAGAAGCAGAAGAAAGCGCCAAGAAAAAAGCCGAAAGGAATATATTTTTACAAAACTAATGCAACGATCATTAAAAAAGGCTCATAAACATGAGCCTTTTTTAATCACTTAAGATTTTTGCGAGTGATTAATCCACTTTTTGTGCTCAAGCAGTTGTTTCCAAATATCCACGGCTTCGGGCACCTTAGGCTGAATCCCTTTAAAGCCACATTTATTAAACACTTCATCCATACTCACCACTCGTTTGCCCTGTACCGCCGCAATGCGAATGTGAGCAATGGCGTGTAACTTTCCCTTGGTGGAAATACGATGTTCCACATAAAAGTATTTTTCATCCCAGCCTAGGATTTGAGTACTGATTCTGAAACGGCTAAAGGGTGAGACTTCTTTGATATAAGTGATTTCTTGAGCATTCACCACAAACTTCCACTTATGCTGCATGATCTTACGACCCATGCCTAACCCCATCATTAGGTCCATACGGCATAGATCCATCAAGGCTAAATATCGGGAGTTTGTTAAATGTAAGTTAAAGTCACAGTCGTGGGGCCACACTCTAAAAAAGATAAATCGGCGGTTCAACGGATTGTCTAATGTTTTTGCCCATAGTTGTCGCAATAACACACGGATCAAACGCAGGTACAAATTCATTTAGTACATCACCTCAGAGCGCACACGGATTAAGCCCTCTTGCGATACGCTCATCATAAGCTGACCATCATGATGATAGATGTGGCCAATGTTTAAACCTCGCCCACCGCTAGACGCGGGACTATTCATGCTATACAGCATCCAATCATCCAAGCGAGGTTTGTGATGGAACCAAATGGCATGATCTAAGCTGGCCATTTGCATACCTTTACTAGCAAACGATAACCCATGAGGATTAAGTGATGTGGCCAATAAATGGAAGTCTGAGCTGTAAGCTAATAGGGCATACTGCAAAGCCACACTTTGTTTGGTCCAGTCACCCACAGATTTAAACCATACATCCTTTTCTGGGGCACGCTTATCCGGCATAAAAACATTAACCGGGTCGATTGGCCGGGTTTCAAGAGGCTTGTCTTCGGTAAATTTATCGCGGATCCCTTCTGGGATCATATCTTTGAATTTACGGGTGATTTCCAACTGGCTCATTAAACCCTCTGGGCCTTTTACTTCGGGCATTGGGGTTTGGTGTTCGAGCCCTTCTTCCGGTATTTGTAGGCTGGTATTTTGGGTTAGGATAATTTTGCCATCTTGAATCGCATCCACTCGTATGGCGGCAAAACTGCGCCCTTGTCTGAGTATTTCAACCTTATAGTCCACGTGACCACTGGCCTTACCCGGCAATAGGAAATAAGCATGCATAGAATGAGGCAAGAAACCTTCTGGCGCTGCTTGCATCACTGCATTCAATGACTGGCCTAAAATCTGACCACCAAATAGGTTTTTAAACCCTAGGTCTTCACATTGGCCACGGTACAAATAGGTTTGAGGACCTTGATGAAGCAGCTCTACATTCAATAGCTCAATCAAGGATTGGGTCACTTTATCCATAATTTCCTCTTAAATAGATGTCGCAATGGTACGCATTCAAACAGATGTTTTAATTCCGAGCAATCAAACAAGGTATAAATGTACTAATTTATAAACCATCAAAAAGGAATCTTTCGACTCTCATGACAAGCTTGCTACCATTCCCTATAATGCGCGCCCCTTATTTATTTATAGGATAGATTTCAATGCATGACGTTCAGGTTGAACAGTACGGCACTCTACTGGCTGAAAAGCAACAACGCATTGAAGAGCAGTTTGCTGCTTTATCTATTCCAAGTGTAGACGTATTTGCAAGTGAACCGCTGCACTTCCGTCAGCGTGCTGAATTCCGAATTTGGCATGAAGATGGCCGCTGTTTTCACGCCATGTTTGAGCCTGGCACTAAAACCAACCCCATTGAAATCACTGACTTTCCTATCGCCAGTAAAGACATTTGTGATTTGATCCCAAAAATCACTGCTGCCTTGAATGCCAACCCGGTATTGCATAACCGTCTTTTCCAAATTGAATATTTAAATACCTTGTCGGGCGAAATGCTGGTGACATTAATTTATCACCGTCAATTGGACGATGAATGGATTGCTGCCGCAACGGCACTAAAAGATGAGCTAGGCATCCACCTGATTGGCCGCGCGCGCAAAATGCGCCTGTTATTAGACCAAGACTATGTGATTGAAGAACTGAACGTAGATGGTAAAAAATTAAAATACAAACAGGTAGAAGCCAGCTTTACTCAACCCAATGCCAAAATCAGCGAAAAGATGCTGAGCTGGGCCAGAAGCTGCACCCAAGGCAGTCTGGACCATGATCTACTTGAATTATATTGCGGTAACGGAAACTTTTCGTTAGCCATGGCTGATCAATTCCGTCGAGTATTTGCCACAGAAATCAGCAAAACCTCTGTGTATGCCGCCAACGATGGCAAAGAAATGAATGGCATTGAAAACGTGATGTTTGCCCGTGTCAGTGCCGAAGAGTTTACTGAGCACATGAAAGGCACCCATTTACGTCGTCGCTTAAAAGACATGGATTTAGAAAACGCGGACTTTGGCACGGTACTGGTTGACCCCCCAAGAGCCGGACTGGATGAAGAAAGCTGTAAAATGATCAGCCAATATCCACGTATTGTGTATATATCCTGTAACCCAGATACCCTAGAGTTGAACCTTAAGCAATTAAGTGAAACCCACACCATTGAGCGATTTGCTCTTTTTGATCAGTTCCCCTACACCCATCACGTGGAGTGTGGCGCCTACTTAGTCGCAAAATAGTACTTTTTAAAATGCCCTGCTCAGGGGGTGCTCCTAAACCCTGAGCTCACATCCCCCTTGCTACTGAAGCCCTGCAGAGTTAGTGCCTGCTAACCAACCACATATTGGCTTATACCCGTATATTCTTATTTCCTATAGATAATGAACTTAATACAATCACTAACAATAAGTAACAGAACACACGTCCCAGTTTGTCTATTATGTGCTTATTACTTTGTTTATAATGAGTTTCACCGTGACAAACTATCCACTGTTTCACCTATCAGAGAAACACTATCAAGCCGAAGTGGCGTTATCCGTGCTTATCTGTTTTGGCAATCAAACTGAAAAAAAGACATTAAAACCCCAAGCTGCTGAGTTAAGAAAAGCCTATGTGGAAGGGAATCCAGAACTGAACTTGTTTGATTCTGTGGCCGAGATATTACAAAGGTATATCAGTGAATACGGAGCATTAAGTGAGTTATTA
>CAJXIT010000281.1 GCA_913054055.1 uncultured Thalassolituus sp. | reverse complement strand
ACTAAGTTTATTCGAGAGGCCAATCAAGCTGATAGCCGTTCCAGTACCCGCGCCATTGATAGTTTGATTAATTTTGAAACGGTAAAATATTTTACCAATGAACAATACGAATCAAACCTGTATGACAAAGAACTAGATAAATGGGAGCAAGCGAAACGTAAAAACAGACTGACATTATTTGCATTAAATGGCGGACAAGCCTTGATCATTACGCTATCGATGACGGCTATGTTAAGCCTTGCAGCTTATGAAGTAACCCAAGGTGTGATGACCTTAGGGGATTTTGTACTGGTTAATGCATTTATGATGCAAATCTTTTTACCGTTGAACTTTCTTGGATTTGTTTACCGCGAAATTAAAAGTTCTATGACCAACATTGAGCGCATGTTCTCCCTTATGAAAGTGTCGAGTAAAGTGGCAGATGTAGACGATGCGAAACCGTTTGATTTGTCACAAGGTAGAATTGAATTTAAGGACGTTCATTTTCATTACGATCCTGAGAGACCCATTTTAAAAGGTTTGAATTTTTCATTAGTGCCTGGTGAGCGAATGGCATTGGTGGGCAGCAGTGGGGCAGGGAAATCGACCATCGCAAAACTGTTATTTCGTTTTTATGATGCAACTTCGGGTGTCATTGAAGTAGATGGACAGGATATTTCAAAAGTGTCACAGCTCAGTTTGCGAGCAAACATTGGTGTGGTGCCGCAAGATACGGTTCTGTTTAATAATTCTTTGATTGAGAATATCCGTTATGGCTGCCCTGATGCTAGCGATGAAGCCGTTAAGCAAGCCGTTAAACAAGCCCATTTGAATGAGTTTGTTGAGCAGTTGCCAAAAGGTTACGAAACACAAGTAGGCGAAAGAGGCTTGAAGCTATCAGGTGGAGAAAAGCAGCGAGTCGCCATTGCGCGTACCCTGTTAAAAAATCCTGGTATTCTAATTTTTGATGAGGCAACCAGCTCCCTAGACAGTCAATCAGAAAAAGCGGTATTGACCGCTATTGATGAAATATCAAAAGGCAAAAGCAGTGTTGTCATCGCTCATCGATTATCTACGATTGTGAATGCCGACCGTATTTTAGTGATTGAAAATGGTCAGGTCGTTGAGCAAGGCAATCATCGATCATTGATGGAAACACAAGGGCGGTATCATCAGTTATGGCAAATGCAGCAACATGAGAGTGAATAATCCTATGCTGGTATGGGTTTATGTGGGGCAGGTGGCCAGTTAATGGATTTATTATTGTTAGACGCCATGAATCTGATTCGTCGCATTTATGCGGCGCAACAGCAACGGTCGGATAGCCCGGTTGAAGATACCCTGTTGCACAGTCAAAACGCCATATTAAAAAATATTGAAAATACACAGGCTAAACACGTTGCCATGGTGTTTGACGGTAAGGGTCCTACTTGGCGACATCATTTATACCCCGAATATAAAGCGGATAGAAAACCCATGCCTGATGAGCTAGGCCAAGCATTGCCAGAATTCATAAGGCGCTTTGAATCACTGGGCATTGCATGCTTACTTTATGATGAATATGAAGCGGACGATGTGATTGCTACCTTGGCAGTGAAAACCTCTGAGCATGGGGGCAGGGTGAGTATTGTTTCCACAGATAAAGGTTTTATGCAGATATCCGATGAAAATGTATCTCTTTACCACCATTTTGATAAACGCATATTGACGCTTGATGATGTGAAAATGCAATTAGGGTTGGACCCTCATCAATTAATAGATTTCTTAAGCCTGGTTGGAGATACCACCAACCATGTACCAGGGATTCCTGGGGTTGGCCCAAAAACAGCGGGTTCTTTGTTAGATCAATATGGGGATTTAGACACAGTTTTGATCAATAGCGAGCTAGTAAAAGGTAAAGTAGGCGAAAGTTTGCGAGAGCATTACCGGGTGGCTTTATTTGCTCGAAAACTGGTGACCTTGAAATTAGACTGTACACTGGATCTGAATTTAAAAAAGTTGCGCTATAAAAAGCCTTCTTAGGCTTTGAATGATATGCATGATTGCATATCTGCTGGCCTAGGTGGATAATTCCAGTGTTTGTATTTATCTGTACTGAATATGGATAAAAATTAGGAGATTAATGCTGTATGAGATGGATGAAAGCATTTTTTAGCTTGTGCGTGGCTTTGCTAATTATTTTCTGTGGCGTGGTGTTTACATTAAATAACCCAGGTGCTGTGCAGCCTAATTTGATTTTATGGAAAGCCCCTGAGTTACCATTGGGCGTGATCATGACGTTAGTGCTTTTACTGGGTTGTATACTAGGTATTTTGGCCAACACCATATGGACTTGGCGCATTCTTCGCCAGCGCAATCGGCTCCAAAAGCAGTTAGATCAATCGCAAAAGCGATTTGAGCACCTTCAATAATTAATGACTGAAAGACTTTATGTTTGATTTTGGCCTTTTATTACTCCTTATGTCTGCCGTTGCTGCAGGCTGGTTTTTAGGTCGTTATCAAACCCAAAAAAAGCAAGCTTCTACCCCTTATCAAAGCATGGATATGTTAGGCGCAGATCGTCAAAGTGAAACCATGCAGGCTATTTTGAGCATGGCACAGCGAGAAGAGGCCGTTGAATTACAGCTTAATCTAGGTACGTTCTATCGCCGCCGGGGTGAATTAGATAAAGCCATTTCAATCCATCAGAGTTTGTTTGCCCGTCCAGATTTGGATAAAAATTTATCGGAAGAAGTACAGTTGGCTTTAGCATCCGATTATTTGAATGCAGGTTTGTTTGATCGGGCAGAGCGCTTACTGAAAGAATTGCTGGCCAGTCAATCTGCAATTAAAGCGCAGGCCATTAATAAGTTGGTTAAGCTATACGAAGAGGAGCAAGACTGGGATAGCATATTAACCTTAGCAGGTAAGTCCAAGCAGCTTAAAGATAATAAGGCCATTGCTTATGCTTGCTGTGAACTGGCTGATAAAGCCATGCAGTCACAAAATTGGCGAGAAGCAGATAAGTTAATCACAAGGGCGCTTAAATCCGATTCTCGTTGCATTCGCGCAATTTTACTTCAGGCGAAGATGTCTGAAGTAGAGGGGTTTCCCAATAAGATGTTAGCGTCTTTTAAAGAGGCTTTATCTTATGATTCCGCGGTATTGCCCATTGTATTGCCAAAACTGCAAAACGATTTAGAGTCACGCCACCGCCCTCAAGAGTTAGAGAAATTATTAGAAGGGCTGTGGTATGAAAATGAGACGCCATTAGTGCTGCATAGTTATGTTAAGCACTTAGCTAAGCATACGGATCTTGATACGGCTATTTCTCAGCTAACCTATTCAATAGGGCGGGTTCCCACCATGGCAGGCTTTAGTTTGCTGGTGGATACCTTAGTTGATAAGGGCGAGCCTTTAAGCGTGGAATATATGACCCACCTAAAAGACATATTGCATCAATTAACAGGCAGCACAGATGACTATTTGTGCCGCCAATGTGGGTTTGAGTCGGATAAGCATTATTGGCGCTGCCCCAGCTGTAAACAATGGGAGACATTTACTCCCCGACTGGCCCATACACCATCGGTTCAGTCTGCATTAGATTAGAGGTAAGAATTACTATGCAAAGCAAACCCATCGTTGTCGCCTTAGATTTTGATAATACTCGTCAAACGTTAGAATTGGTTGATCGCTTAGACCCGAATCGCTGCCGCTTGAAAGTAGGCAAAGAATTATTCACCAGTGAAGGACCTCAGTTGGTTGAGTCACTGCAAACCAAAGGGTTTGATGTATTTTTGGATTTAAAATTTCATGATATTCCCAATACATGCGCTAAGGCGGTTAAGGCTGCGGCGAATATGGGCGTTTGGATGGTGAATGTTCATGCCTCGGGCGGTCAGCGCATGATGGAAGCGGCTCGTGAAGCCTTAGAAAGCTTCCAGCAAAAGCCGATTTTAATTGGTGTAACTGTATTAACCAGTATGGAGCAGCAGGATTTAGCCGGCATTGGTTTGGATGTTGATCCACAGCAGCAAGTAAAGCGCTTAGCCGATTTAACTAAGTTAAGTGGTTTAGATGGTGTGGTATGTTCGGCTCAAGAAGCAGCCATGCTTAAACAGCAGTGTGGACCAGACTTTCAATTAATCACTCCAGGCATTCGCCCTAGTTTTGCTCAGCAAGGTGATCAACGTCGGGTTATGACACCGGCTCAAGCAATGGATGCCGGGGTTGATTACATGGTGATAGGCCGCCCAATCACACAGGCTGAAGATCCTATCGAAGCCCTGTCTTTAATCGAGCAAGAAATTAAGGCGTAAATTACGCCTAATAGCTTATCAATTCTCCTTAATTATCTTGATAGTCTAATTGGGCTGACACGTTTAAGGAGAAATGTATGCTAGCTAAAAGTCATCCCCAACTTTTAAAACCTTTCTTAACTTTTGTTTTCCTCTTTACTGCCATTTTTAGTGTGCAGGTAATCGCTGATAATGGTGTTTTACAAGAAAGCCAGTCAATCAGTATGGATGAAACAGTTGCTGAAGCTAATGCTAACGGATTCATTGATATCAACACAGCAGATGCCAAGCAGTTATCTACCCTTGCTAATATTGGACTAAAAAAAGCGCAAGAGATCATTGCGTTTCGCAAAGCCAATGGCTTGTTCAGTTCGATTGAGGAGCTGGAAAAAGTAAAGGGCATAGGTAAACGTACGGTTGAGAAAAATCGTCATAGATTGCAGGTTGCGAATAATTAAGGCTTGAGATGTTGGTATTC
>CAJXIT010000280.1 GCA_913054055.1 uncultured Thalassolituus sp. | reverse complement strand
ACTGGAGTTCAGACGTGTGCTCTTCCGATCTCAACTCCAACGAAGGCATTAATTTTCAAGTATCAGGAGGGACATTGGCTACCCACCTTCTCCCCTAACACATCTAAAATTAAGCCTAAAAAATTCCACCTAGAACACTGTTTAATTAAGATAAAATGGGTATGATAACTGCAATATTAAAAAAAGAATGATTGCAGCATGTCTAATATTAGTGGTATTGCTCGCCAGTTTATTGAGCGAAACTTGCTTAATGAGCAACAAGCCCAAGATTTAACTCAAGAAGCCAGCACGGAAAACCGTTCTTTCATCATGCAAAGCATCCTATCCGGTGCCTGTAAATCAAAAGATGTGGCGCTTTTAGTATCCTCTGAATTTGGCCTGCCACTATTAGACCTATCTGCAATGGACCCCGAACACTTCCAAGCCGACTTAATTACACAAGATCTTTTAGAAAAACACAAAGTACTTCCCATTTTTAAACGGGGTAATCGCTTACACATAGCTCAAGCAGACCCATCGGATATATCTGCTCTTGATGACGTGAAATTTGCCACAGGCATGTCTGTAGATGCAACAGTCGTTGAATATGACAAACTCAACACCATTTTAGAAAAACTGAATGCTGGCAATGATGCATTTGATGATCTAGATGAAGACCTTGATCTAGAAGAAGACGACGAACCCAAAAAGCAAGAAGAAGACGATGGCAAAGGGGATGACGCCCCGATAGTGCGTTTTGTTAATAAAATGCTTCTAGATGCCATTAAAATGGGATCATCCGATTTACATTTTGAACCCTATGAAAAACGCTATCGCATTCGGTATCGTACCGATGGTGTATTGCATGAAGTATCTTCCCCCCCAATTAACCTAGCAGGCAAAATTGCAGCCCGCTTAAAAGTTATGTCTAAAATGGACATTTCGGAACGACGAGTACCACAAGATGGCCGTATTAAGATGAAAATCTCTAAATCAAAGGCCATTGATTTTCGAGTCAATACCCTGCCGACCCTCTGGGGTGAAAAACTTGTACTACGTATTTTAGATCCGTCCAGTGCGCAAATGGGCATCGACCACCTAGGTTATGAGCCCGAGCAAAAACAACTTTATATGGACGCCTTGGCACAACCACAAGGCATGATATTGGTTACAGGTCCTACGGGGTCAGGGAAAACCGTATCCCTCTACACGGGTTTAAATATTTTAAACGTTGAAGGCACCAACATTTCAACTGCAGAAGACCCTGTAGAAATTAACTTAGAAGGTATTAACCAAGTTAACGTAAATGCCAAAGTGGGCTTAGATTTTGGTGAAGCCCTTAGAGCGTTCTTACGTCAAGATCCAGATATCGTCATGGTAGGTGAGATCCGTGACTTGGATACCGCTAGCATTGCAATCAAAGCAGCACAAACAGGTCACTTGGTTTTATCTACCCTTCACACTAACAGCGCTCCTGAAACCCTAACTCGATTGGCAAATATGGGTGTACCCGCATTTAATATCGCCACATCTGTGAGTCTAATCATTGCTCAACGCCTAGGCCGAAGATTATGTAGTAAGTGTAAGCAACCAGCTGATATACCTGAAGAAACATTACTTGAAGAAGGTTTTACAAAAGACATGTTGGCAGATGCTACCATCAATAAGGCGGTAGGTTGTGATTCATGTTCTGGCGGCTTTAAAGGCCGTGTTGGTATATATGAAGTAGTTAAAATTACCGATGAAATATCTCGAATTATTATGAACAATGGTAATGCCATTGAAATTGCAGATGCTGCTGCCAAAGAAGGTTTTAATGACCTTAGGAAGTCCGCATTAATGAAAGTTGCTCAAGGCATAACAAGTCTTGAAGAAGCCAACCGTGTAACCTCAGGTGGACACTAGGAGATAAAAAATGGCAAAAATAAAGACCATTACTTTCCAGTGGGAAGGTTTAGATAAACGCGGACAAAAAGCAGAAGGTGAAATGCTGGCTGAGAATTCAGCCATTGTTAAAGCCCAATTAAGAAAACAGGGGGTCATCCCCAAAAAAGTGAAACGAAAAGCAGAAGGTTTATTTGGCCTTGGCGGCGGCCCAGCCAAAGGCAAAAAAATTACCACGCTTGATATCACAATCTTTCTACGTCAATTGGCGACCATGACAAAATCTGGTGTGCCATTAATGCAAGGCCTAGAAATCGTTGCCGATGGTTTAGAAAACCCAAATATGGCCAAAGTGGTTCTAGGCATTAAAGACGATGTATCTGCAGGTAATGATTTTGCCTCTTGCTTAAAAAAATACCCTAATGAGTTTGACACATTAACTTGTGCACTTATCGAGTCCGGAGAACAATCTGGCGCATTAGAACAAATGTTAGATCGAGTTGCGATTTATAAAGAAAAGTCAGAAGCTTTAAAGCAAAAAATCTCTAAGGCATTAAAATACCCAATCACCATTTTGATTATCGCAAGTATTGTAACCACTATTCTATTGGTAAAAGTAGTACCTACATTTGAGGCTATGTTCTCTAGCTTCGGTAGTGACTTACCCGCAGCCACTCAAGTGGTGGTAGCCATGTCTAACTGGTTACAAGCCAACTATATTGTACTGTTCGGAAGTATAGGCGCGGGGATATTTGGTTTAATGCAAGCGATTAAAAAAAGCCCCAAGCTACAAGAAGAAATGGATAAACTAAAATTAAAACTGCCTGTAGTTGGCAACATCCTTCAAAAAGGCGCTGTTGCTCGTTTTGGCCGCGTTTTATCCACAACCTTTGCTGCAGGTGTACCTTTGGTTGACGCCTTAGAAAGCGTGGCCGAAGCTTCAGGCAACGTAGTTTATCGAGATGCCATTTTAAAAGTTCGAGACGATGTATCAACCGGGGTTCAAATGAATGCGTCAATTAAAGCAACAGGTGTTTTCCCTAACATGGTTGTGCAAATGGTTGCCATTGGTGAAGAATCCGGTGCACTAGACGGCATGCTAGACAAAGTAGCGACCTATTACGAAGATGAAGTCGACAACCTTGTTGATGGCCTTACCGCTATGATCGAGCCATTAGTTATGGCATTCCTAGGTGTGGTTGTTGGTGGCATGCTGATCGCTATGTACCTTCCAATCTTTGCTATGGGCGATGCAATGTAATGGCTTTATGCCATTACAAATTTCAATTCTACAAGTTGTATATTCATGTTTAATTCTATTCTTAATAACCCACTGGCCTTCATGGCCAGTGTTTTTATTTTAAGCCTTTGCATCGGCAGTTTTTTAAATGTTGTGGCTTATCGTCTACCAATAATGATGCGCAAGCAAATTGAAGCAGATTATTTAGACATTAATGATCAACCTCAAAAGGAAACAGAAACCTTTAACCTTAGCATTCCAGCTTCAGCCTGCCCTAAGTGCAAATCAAAAATAAAGCCTTGGCAAAATATTCCCGTTATTAGTTACCTATGGTTAAAAGGTAAATGCGCTAACTGTCAAACCGAAATTAGCCCACGTTACCCCATCGTTGAATTCATTACTGGCCTTTTGGGTTTATTGGTGGCCTACCAATTTGGTGCCACCATTGAAGGTGCCGCAGCGTTAATTTTCACTTATTTTTTAGTTGCTTTAACACTCATTGATTTAGACGAATATTTATTACCCGATAGCCTAACTTTGCCGTTAATTTGGATTGGTTTAATCGCTAACTCTTTCAATGCCTTTACATCATTAAATGATGCAGTTTACGGTGCCATTGCTGGCTACCTTGCTCTTTGGAGTGTGTATTGGCTATTTAAATTAGCCACAGGGAAGGAAGGCATGGGCTATGGAGATTTTAAATTGCTCGCCGCCATTGGAGCGTTACTAGGGTGGCAGGCTTTACCTGTAGTTATCTTACTATCTAGCGCTGTGGGCGCTGTTGTAGGGCTCACTCTGATTATGACACTTGGCCGCGATAAAAATATTCCCATTCCATTTGGGCCATATTTAGCAGCTGCGGGGTTTATTGCCATGCTATGGGGTGATGAATTAACACAAAGCTATTTTCAATTAATGGGCATTAGATAATGCTAATCATTGGTGTGACGGGTGGCATTGGCAGCGGTAAAACCGCCGTGACAAACGAGTTTAAAAAGCTTGGTATTGAAATAGTGGATGCAGATTTGGCTGCTCGTACTATTGTGAAAAAAGGGCGCCCTGCTTTAGAAAAAATCCATGACAGATTTGGCTCTCAAATCCTTATAGACAACGGTGAGCTAGATCGAGCTCAATTAAGAAAGATTATTTTTGAAGATTCCGAACAAAGAAAATGGCTTGAACAATTAACCCACCCATTAATTCGAGATGAAATCGTTCATGGCTTGCGAAGTGCTACCAGCCCTTATGTGATCCTATCATCGCCACTACTGATCGAATCGGGTCAATACCATTTAGTTAAACGCACCCTAGTTGTGGATGTGCCTGTAGAGCTTCAACTAGAAAGGACCTATCAACGAGACAATAACCCAAAGCCACAAGTACAAGCCATTATCGATGCACAAATTTCCCGCGAAAAGCGCCTCGAACACGCAGATGATATTTTAAGCAATGATAAAGACATGGCAAACCTTGTGGAACAGGTTAAAACCCTGCACCAAACCTATTTAGATATGAGCAAACAATGAAAGTAAAGTGCCCTACCTGTGAAAAAGAATCAGAATGGAATGAAAAAAACCCTGATCGTCCATTCTGCTCTGAGCGCTGTAAATTAATTGACCTAGGCCAATGGGCTGC
>CAJXIT010000279.1 GCA_913054055.1 uncultured Thalassolituus sp. | reverse complement strand
GCTTCACTTTCTGACTCATTGCTTGTATCGGAACGAAACAATAAATTGTTATTGGTTAAGCCCTTTACTAGAGGAGAAAAATGGTTGTTAGTGGGTTTCTCAGAGCAAATATTTGGCCATGAGTGCCAGTCTTTAATTATGTGTTTGATTTGCTCTGAGTTCATTTATTGTAATTATACAGTTTGTGATTGATAGGACTTTAACCAAGCGTTGAACCCGATGAAACAAAGGATTACATAAACAGCCATTTGAAGTGCAACAAGATAAAGCTCTCTATCAATGTACAAGTATATGGCCAAGGTATCAATCACAATCCAGTATACCCAGTTCTCAAGGACTTTTTTGGCGACCATGTAGGTGGTTAGTACAGCGCCCCAAGTTGTAAATGAATCTAAGTAAGGCATCACAGCTGTTGTGTGGTTGTTTAGGAAATATCCGCTTAATAGAGATAAGGCTATGACGCCGGTAATTGAAGCTAGGTGTTGTTTAATGCTCCAAGTTGTTACTTTTAATTTCTTTGAGTCGTTTGGTGTTTGAGTTGATTCTGTTGAATTAATTTTGTTCCAAACAAGCCAGCCGTAAATGGCCATGCCTAAGTAATAGACATTCAGGGCAGACTCCATGACTAGGCTCACATCAAAAAAAATCCAGCTGTAAATAGCTGTGCTGCCAAATGCGGCATACCAGCAAAGGCTGTTTTCTTTCATTGCTAAAAAGAGGTATGCAAATCCAAGAAGTACAGCGATTACCTCTAAAAAGCTTATGGCTTGTAAAGCGTGTATCACGCCATTGGAGAACGTGTCGAAAAACGATGTGGATGTTTGTTCGGTTTGCATGTGGTTATTCCCCGTGAGGATTTAAGGCTGGGTCTAAATTTGTACCAATAAACTTACAAACAAATATGGCTTTACCAAACTGTTCATACGAATACTTTATCTCTGCCTTTAGAGTGTCCATTACCAAATCGTAATTACCAAATACCTGTGTACTCATGGTGTTGCCAACAACACTCAGTCCATCTGTGTTTTGCAAACGATCGATGAAGTCTTTAATGGCAGGAATATAATCGTCGGCTAAAGGGTATTTGCTGATTTCTACTGAAAGTTCCATTGCATTACCTGTTTGAAATATTAAAAAGCCCATGGTTGCATGGGCTTTTCGGTTTTACTTAAAATGAATATTTGGCTTGTAGAGTGATCAATCTTGGATCGCCAAGTTGGGAGTATACTTTTTTGGTGTACCAGTCTCTTGGGTCATTACCAAAGTAGAAACCTTTTACTGTGTACTCTTCATCTGTGAGGTTTCTGCCGTGTAGCGATACTTCAAGATTGTTAGAAGTATAGTTTAAGCTAGCATTCCATAGTTGGAATGCACTTGATTGCTGGTCGTGACTGTCTGAGTAGTAGAAACTATCTTTTAATTCGGTTTCAATTCTCAATGTAATCGATGGTGATATATTGTGAGTGATGGCTGTAGTAGCTGAATACTCGGGTGCATGGGCTTGACTTCGTCCATCTTTATTAACAGTGATAACATTGTCGTCATCATCTTTGCTTGTAAATTCATAATCAATGAATTCGGTGTGTAATATGCCAAGACTTAAATCCCAAACTGTTTTGTTGTTTAGTTGGTATGAGCTTTCTAGCTCAATACCGTAATTGTGGCCTTCGCCTGCATTGGCAAAATAATCTTCAAATTTGGGTTTGCTGTCTTCGTAGTAAAGGAAGGATTGTTTGACTTGCTGGTCATTCCTTTGAGTGAAGAATACGGCGAGGCGAGTTTGCAATTCATCTTGTAATAATGAAGATTTTAAGCCTGTTTCTAGGGTGTTATTGATTTCCGTGTCGTAAAGTTTGTCTGCTTCAGGAATCAGTGGTTCTCTATTAACGCTGCCGGCTTTAAAACCTCTGGCTAAGGAGATATAGGCTAGGTGGTTCATATCTAGCATGGATTCGAATGTGATGTTACCACCCCATAATGTTTCTGATTGAGATTTTATTAAAGCGTTTGAATCTTCAAAATCAAATTTTGTGTTCTCAACTCTCAAACCATAAATTAAACGGTTGTTGGTTGAAGTTTGAGTATTTAATTCTGCGTAGGCAGCTGCGGAGCGGGTCGTTATGTCGCTACTGTATTGAGCATCGTAGGTGTAGTTTCGAATCAGTTCTTCTTGTTTAGATGATGTGTAAATACCTGTTACCCATTCAGTTGAATCATTGAAGATTCTTCCTTCTAAACCTGATACCAATCGAATATCAAGGGTGTTGCGTTTGTAGTTTCTTAAGTATTGGTCAACTGAGCTGTAACCATCTTCATCTGCTAGGCATGGGCCTTGCGTTGTATCACAAGGGTCAGGAGTGTAGATCGGGTCGTCATCCATCCAAGTGTATTCGCCGTATGCCCAGTCTTCATCATAACTGTATTCGGTTTCTGTTTTATTTGTGCTGGCATTTACTTGAAGGCTAAGAGCGCTATTTATTTTGTTGTTCCAATTTATTGATAGGGCTCTTGTATTTTGAGTGTCTTTTCCTGGTTTGTTTGAAAGGGTGTTGCGGTTGTTATCTAAACTGAAGGCATCATAACCATTATCAATATCGGTTTTTAATAACGAAATATTTAAATCGTTGTCTTCATTAATCTGCCATGCAAATTGAGCACGGGCCACGGTTTCATCAATATTGTTTGTATCTTCTCTGTTTAGATGGATGTTCTTCATATAGCCATCCGTTTTAAATTGATTGATGGCAAATCGTGCTTGAACGTTATTAGATAAGCTTCCTGAAATGGCGCCGCCTAATCCTTGTGTGCTGTAGTTGCCAGCTTTAGCTTCTACATAGCCTTCAGTTTCTTTGGTAGGTTGATTGCTTTTAATGTTGATGGCACCTGCTAAGGCATTGGCACCAAATGCCGTTCCTTGTGGGCCGCGTAGAATTTCAACTTGTTCCACATCGAATAGTGTCGCAGCACCACCTAAGCCTGTCATATCGATACCATTAATGATTAAGCCCACAGATGGGTTAACAGGGTCTATGAACTGGCTGCGCTCACCTATGCCGCGTATTTGAAAGTAGCGGCCACGCGATGCGCCTGCTGAAAAGTTAACATTGGGGGCGAGTGATAAAATGCTTTCAAGGTGATCAGCATTGCGGTTTTGTATGTCGTCTTCGCCTACTACAGTAATAGCAGAAGGGATCTGTTGTAGGTCTAATTCACGAAAATCAGCGGATACTTTTACTGTGTCTAGGGCTGTTTCTTGTGTTGTTTCATCAGCGTGTGCAATCAGGCTGGTACTGCCTAATAGGATGCTGCTTATCAATACTGTGTTTTTCATTGGGTCTTTTCCAAAATTCAAAATTGAATAAGGCCCGGTAAACAGGGTAGGCGACAAAGTACGACTGACTTTGAAAGCTGATAGAAAGTTCCATCCCTACGCCGGTATTATCCGGATCAGGTGCTAGGGGTTCGCTTATTAAGACATCTCAGGCTGATCATTCCAATATGAAATGGAGCCTCCCCCTGGACGGGGCTGATTTTACTTGATTGTGGGTTGTTACTAAAGGTTTATAGGCCTGAAAGTGTTTTTTGGCCTAATTGGGCGTGCTTCAACTTAATTGTGTTGGTAGTGCCTTTTTTCTTGGCTTTGAGTTTCACAATGATGTATTCAAAGTCTTTTGCTAACCAAATTTGATTGGTTTCTTTCTTTTTTAGCCCTGTTTGTCGTATTTCAACAACGTTAATAGGGCCATTTTTGGTGTTCATCTTGGATTCACCTACGATTTCAAACTGGTAACTTTTTAATCGAGATTTGTAGGTGACTGGGTAGGTGAGCTGGGTTTTTCCTGTCATTAGATCTAGGCGTATTTGTTCTTGATAGCTTAAGTGGTCTTGGGTTTCGTTGGTTAGCTGGTAATCGGTCCAGGCATCTTTATAGGGAAGCCATGTTTTATTTTTTTCTCGGTCAAACTCAATGGTTCTCAATTTCTTTGATAAAAAACCACTGGTTTTATAACGGTATTTGATGGGAAGTACTTGTTGCTGTTTGACCTCAAATTCTGAGATTTCGCTGAGATCTGCCACTGATGAATAGGCTTCAAATGAAATTTTCCAGTGGTCATCTGTTCTTTCAAGTGTTCGAGTGGCTTCAATCGTGATTGGAAACCAGCCTGCTTTCCAGGTGGCTTCATATTTAGCTGTATATGGCGTTATTTTGGGAAATTGTGCTTGGTTGTCATCAGAAAGGGTTGTGTTGGCAGCTGTTACTGGTTGTAAGAATACAAGAATTAGTAGCGTAAGGATGGTTCGCATCAAGGTGCTGCCTGTATCTATTGAGTATTAGGATTCCAAGTATAATCTTACTTGAGTAAGTGAATCTACATACTTAATTGATTTTTGTGAATATTTGATGATTGTAATGGGGCTATGGGTCATAGATGGGATGTCAAGTAAACGTTGGAATGTGGTTTGAGATATTCATACAACGTTGAAGGGTGTTTTTTAGTAAGGGTAGTTTTAATGGCTTGTGCATAAAAAACAGTTTTTCATTGTGGATTATTTTGGCCAATTCAGGGTCCGTATTGGCAGTGATAATAATGCCAGGTGTATTATTACCAAGTCGCTTTCTGATGGCTGATATGGCATCGGTACCAGTTTGTTTATCGGATAATATATAGTCTGATAGGATGATGTCTGGTGTGTTTTCTGGTTGTTCGACTATGTTGCTAGCCTCTTGAATGGAGCTTGCGGGAAAGGGTTTGCATCCGGCT
>CAJXIT010000278.1 GCA_913054055.1 uncultured Thalassolituus sp. | reverse complement strand
ATCCATTCTAACGTTCACTGACTACGCATATATCGCTTATTTCTTAAGTATAGCAGTCATTTTTCTAGAACTTATGGCCAATTCTGGCTACATAGAATCTAAGAAAAGGCACTAAAGAAGCTGTTTCCTGCCCTTGACCATTAAAATTGGTAAATACCCAAATGCCTTACTAAGGTTTATAGAAGGAATACCTGTATCTAACAGGGGGGATAGGACTATTAAGATAAGTTTAGATCCGCGTAGCTGGTTTAAGAAAGATGTCAAAAAACCACCCGGCTTTGTTGGTGTTTATCGCAATGAACACGGAGTTGCCCTTAGCTATGGAAAGTTAGAGGAGGGAGAATTGTGTGTGGAGCTGTGTGAATACGCTTCAATGCCGCCAGTAAACCAAAAGGATTTTGTAAAAAGCTGGGTGATGAAGCACAACTTAAAAAATGCGGATTGTCATTATGTGCTTAATCATGATGAGTATGAATTACAACTGCTAGAAACCCCCCATGTTGAAGAAAATGAAATGTTAGAGGCTGTGCGTTGGCGTTTAAAAGATTTGGTATCCATGCCAGTTGAAGATGCTGTGATAGATGCCTTTCCATTGCCTGAAGATGCATATCGTGGCCGGATCAAAATGCTGTATGCAGTTGCCAGCAGCAAAGAAACGATCGCAGATGTTTTAGGCTTTATTGATAAATCCGGCCTATCCCCATGCGTGATAGATATTCCAGAGATGGCCATCCGCAATATGGCATTGTATTTACCCGAAATGGATTTTGGCACGGTTGCTATGCTGCAAATGCAAGAGAATCAAGGGGAGATGCTCATGTACAGTCATGATGCCATGTACCTGACTCGTCAAATTGAGATGGGCTATGCCAGTCTTGCCCATGAACCGGGTGCATTTACGCTAGATAATTCCGTGATGTTAGAGCGGTTGGGTTTAGATTTGCAACGCTCGTTAGATTATTACGAAAGCCAATTAGGAAAGGGCATCGCAAGCAAAATCTACGTATTGCCTATTGAGGATGAATCTATATACCTAGAAGAAGAACTGCATTTTCATATCACCACTCCTATCGCTGTATTTGATTATAAAGAATTTTTACCGGTTAAAGATGACATACAGCTTAGTCGTAGAGATCAAGCTCATTGCTTGCCTGTGATTGGGTCTGTGTTAAGGCGGGTGGCTTGATGCAGCAGGTTAACTTTTATCAAGATGTGTTTAAAGAGATCGATGTTCCTTTTTCAGGGACCATGCTCATTATTGTGCTTGCTTATAGCGTCATAGGCTAGAGGCTGTGTTTTGATAACGGGTGTTTTGCATATGACTTTGCAGCTTAAACATAACGATTTTAGTAAAGAAAATCAGAAGCTGGTTAGTTTGGTGGGTGAATTAGAAGCCGTTAAAATTTCACATCCAAAGGTCGTAATTGATGATCGATTGGTGCAGAAAATAGCGTTACTAGAAACGAAATCTGAAAAAAACAAAAAAGTTATTAATTATTTAGAAAGTAGGAATGTTAAGACAGAGAAGCAGTCATTTCTAAAAATGTTAAGTGGGTTGAAGAAAGTACAGCAGCCTGGATTGTGGCTGACTAAATTGAATTTCACTCAAGGTGGAAATGAGATTACCTTAAATGGGAATATGTTGTCGGCTGATGCTTTACCTGAATATTTAAAGAAACTATCAACCTACCCTGAATTCACTGAGTTAGAGTTTAAAGTGTTTGAAATCCAGAAAAGTAGTGATGCGTATTCTTTTGTTGTGAGTTCTAAGAGATCAGAAAATGGTGTTAATGAGTTATTGGAAAAAATATCTCGAAGCGATAAATGATTTACAGCTTAGAGAACGAAAGTTAATCACAATTACAGCCAGTGTGATTGTGATTTCGCTTTTCTTTGTAGCCTCGTGGCAGTCAATATTATCTGAAATGAGCAAATACGAAAATAAAATATACGAGATAAAAAACAGAATGGTAAAGGTGCAAGGTCAAAAAGAAGAGGTCCTATTGGAATCTAAAATTGACCCAAACAAAATACACATGAAACAAATAGATGCGTTGCGTTTAGAGTTGGATAAGCAGCAGGCTACTATTGAGTCGATTACATCGGCACTCATTAGCCCAAAGAATATGAACCAGGTATTTAGTGCCTTGCTTCAGAATTCTGAGTTGGAAGTGAAAGAAATTCGAAACTCGCCGGCAGAGTCGATAAATGTGGTAGGTGAAAACGCTGATTCTAACTTACTTTATAAACATGGCCTATCCTTAGCAATGGAAGGCACATTTGATAGCAGCGTAAGGTACTTGCAACGGGTGGAGGATCAATATTGGTATTTGTATTGGGATGAATTGATTTTTGAAACAAAAACCTACCCAAATGGCATGCTAAATTTGAAAGTACATACCATGAGTACCAGCAATAGTGTGTTGGGGCTTTAGAATGAAGTGGATGTTACTGGTAGTCGCGACAATAACGTTGAACGCTTTGGCGTTTGATCCAATGGCACCACCTGGATTTCAGAAAATAGATAAAAAGACTCACTCGACTTTGAGAGCAAAGCCAAGTCAGTCAAACTATATTTTAAGGCAAATTGTGATTAGAGATGATTATAAAAGTGCCGTAATTAATGGATATGTTGTAAATGAAGGCGGGTATATCAAAGGTGCGCGAGTGATGCGCATCGGTGAACAAGAAGTCGTCATAAACGTTTCTGGAAAAGCAACAACATTATATTTGAAGCCGAATGTAGCACGAGTAAGGCAGTAGAGGTTATATGGTTATCAGGACGATATTGATCAGTACATGGATATTGATACTCACGGGATGCAGCTCGCAGCCAGATCATTCTTTTGTGGACGATGCACTTAAAGATTTTTCTGAAAGCGAAACATTAGCAGTGCCTGATGATGCCTATGATGCGTTAACACCGGATATAGATCAGCCTGTGCCTAGATTTGATGTGGTTTCAAAAAGAAATACAGCCCGTGCTTTCTTCCATGGTTTAGTGGATGGTATGGGGATTAACATTGTTGTGCACCCTGATATTAAAACCCGCATCACTCTTAATCTAAAAGACGTTACCTTGCATCAAACGCTTCAAGCAGTGAGGGATATATACGGCCTTCAATATGTGCAAACTCCATATGGTTATCGAATTTTGCCTAAGTCTCTGCAGAATCGTGTTTTCCATGTTAATTATTTGAATGTTTCTAGATCCGGCACGTCTGGGATGTCGGTATCCAGTGGTCATATAAACACGGATGAGATCAACAGTTCAGATTCATCATCAGAATCAAATAACAGCTCAAATTCAGTTTCAACTGCGTCAAAGATTGAAACTCAAGCCACCACGGATTTTTGGTCAAATTTACAATCATCTGTTTCTATGATTATTGGTTCAGGCAATGGACGAAGGGTGATTGTTGATGCTCAAGCAGGCTTGGTCATGGTAAGAGGTTTCCCAGATGAATTGGCATCTGTGGAAGACTTTTTGAAGCGTGCTGAACTTAGCTTGCAAAAACAGGTAATTATAGAAGCCAAAATTTTAGAAGTGACTCTTAATTCAGGTTTCCAATCGGGCATTCAATGGAGTTCGTTATCGTCCGATAGCGATGTGACGGGGCAGCTGACTTCTGAAGCGATTTTAAATCCAGATAATTTAGAAGGTATCTTTTCGTTAAATTTTAATAGTTCAGATTTCACCGGTGTGATTCAGTTGTTGCAAAGACAGGGTGAAGTACAAGTACTTTCGAGCCCTAGAATATCCACGGTTAATAATCAAAAAGCCGTGATTAAAGTAGGAACTGATGAATTTTTTGTGACAGAAGTCAGTAACAGTACAACCACGTCTACCACCACAACCAGTACCGCTCCTGAAATCAGTCTCACCCCATTTTTCTCAGGTATTGCGTTAGATGTCACGCCACAAATTGGACAAAATGACGAAGTGATATTGCATGTTCATCCCAGTGTCACAGATGTGGTTGAAAAGAACAAAACCATCGATGTAGGTGGTTCTATTTATAATTTACCCTTGGCATTTAGTTCAATAAGGGAAACGGACAGCATCATACGAGCAGCAAGCGGACAAGTGGTGGTGATTGGAGGTTTGTTACAGAACAAAAAGTCGAATACTGATGCAAGCATTCCTTGGTTAGGACGTATTCCTATCCTAGGGTACTTGTTTAAGCAAACTGAACGTACAAGCAGTAAAAGTGAATTAGTCATATTGCTGCAGCCAAAAGTGATTGAACCTTCTGGTTGGAGTTCTGAAGTTAAAAATGTACAGAACACATTTCCACAATGGGAACAGCAAGGAGAAGCAAGGAATGCAAGCAAATCTAAGCGGTAACCCGCCCACAGACAATCAAAATATGAATGGAATCATTGATGATTTCCGTTCATTTTTTGGTGTGAATGACATGCCTTTTTCAATTGTCCCTAATACCAGTTTTTATCTGGCGCTACCTAGTCATCATGGCTGTTTCAATATGTTGATGTTCTCTATTGCATCCGGTGAAGGTTTTGTAAAAGTCACGGGTGAAGTTGGAACGGGGAAGACACTACTTTGTAGACGCTTGCTTAATAGTTTAAATGAAGATGAATACTATTCTGCGTATTTACCCAACCCTAGGTTGTCTGCTGTCGAATTAAAACGAGCAATCTGTAAAGAACTGAAAATTGATGGCGTGAATGAAATTGAAGATCGTGACTTATTAAGTTCAATCAGCGAGAAATTACTGGTACTGGCTGCTAATAAAAAAAAGGTT
>CAJXIT010000277.1 GCA_913054055.1 uncultured Thalassolituus sp. | reverse complement strand
AGTTCGAATAAAACTTCTATGAACTCAAGGTAATTAACGGGGAATTTAAACCAATATGGATTTAAATTTCCCGTTTTTCGTTTAGCCTTAAAACATTGCATATTATTGATTAAGAAAGCCGTTATGGAACTAGGACAATTAAACACAGATACCATTGTTGCCATTGCTACCCCACCTGGTCGCGGCGGGGTGGGTATCATTCGAGTATCGGGTCCTAAGTCAAAAGACATCGCTAACGCCATTGTTGGTTTTGTGCCCAAACCTCGTTACGCAAACTACTGTCCGTTTAAGGACGAAACAGATAACACCATTGATGAAGGTTTGGCTTTGTACTTTGAAGGGCCTAATTCCTTCACAGGTGAAGACGTACTAGAACTTCAAGGGCATGGTGGCCCGGTAGTGTTGGATTTTGTTTTAAAGCGTTGTATTGAGCTTGGCGCGCGAACTGCTCGACCGGGTGAGTTTTCAGAACGTGCATTTTTAAACGACAAAATGGATCTTACGCAAGCAGAAGCCATTGCTGACTTAATCGACTCCGCTTCTGAGCAAGCGGCGCGCTGTGCCGTGCGATCCCTTCAAGGGGCGTTCAGTAAGCGCATCCATGAATTAGTAGGCAGCCTGATTCAATTGCGCATCTATGTAGAAGCGGCCATTGATTTTCCTGAAGAAGAAATCGACTTTTTATCTGATGGTAAAGTAGAAAAAGATTTACGCACTGTCATGGCAAATTTAGCCAGTGTGAACCAGGAAGCCAATCAAGGTACGTTACTGCGTGAAGGCATGACCGTTGTGATCGCAGGTCGTCCAAACGCAGGTAAGTCGTCATTATTAAACGCTCTTTCTGGCCGTGATACCGCCATTGTGACTCACATTGCTGGCACCACCCGTGATGTATTGAGAGAGCACATTCATATTGATGGCATGCCATTACACATCATTGATACCGCAGGGCTGCGTGATGCACCTGACGAAGTAGAACGCATTGGCATTCAGCGTGCTTGGGATGAGATTGAACAAGCGGATCGAGTATTACTGGTCGTTGATGGCACCGAAACCCAAGCAATTGAGCCTCATGATATTTGGCCTGACTTTGTAGATAAACTCCCCCACCCTGAGCGCATTACTGTAGTTCGTAATAAAGCGGACTTAACTAATGAAACGGCAGGTATAAGCGAAGATGGCATTAGCCCAGTGGTACGAATTGCTGCAAAAGGCGGTGATGGGGTTCAAGACCTACGGGAGCATCTAAAAGCCATTATGGGTTACAACGCCGCAAGCGAAGGGGGTTTTATTGCCCGTCGTCGTCATATTGAAGCGTTAGAGCAAGCCAGTGGCTTTTTAGATAATGGTTTGGCCCAGCTAATGGGCGCCAGTGCCGGTGAGTTACTGGCTGAAGATTTACGCATGGCGCAGAACGCATTGAATGAAATTACCGGTGAGTTCTCCAGTGATGATTTGCTAGGCAAGATATTTGGCAGTTTTTGTATTGGTAAATAATAAAAGGCTGTTAAGTCGTTTAGACAATATAACGCCCAAATGAAGTGGATGAGATTATGAACGACGATATTAACTTTAAAAATAATCCATTGCATGGATTAAGCTTAAAAAACCTATTGATTGAAATTGTGGATCATTATGGGTTTGAGATCCTTCACGCTTATTTAAATATCAATTGCTTTAAAACTAATGCCAGTATCGAATCCAGTATTAAGTTTTTAAAGAAAACCGATTGGGCCCGTGAAAAGGTTGAAGCGTTTTATATGTATCAGTATAAGAACTTGCCAAAAGCCTCCTCTACTCAGTTTCAAATCCCACCGCGGGATCGCATTGTGCCAGAAGGACACACGGCTGGCGCCCCTGCAGAATTATCCTTAGAAGATGCTCAGCGGTTAAGTGAGAAACGCGCTAAAAAAGCCGCTGAGCATCAATCAGGTAGCTATGGAAAGCGCCATGGATCGGGGAGAAGCAGTGTGCAGAAATCGAGATCCACAGGGCAATCAAACTCTGACAATAAAAAAGATTCACACAGTAGCGCTTCCAATCCTTGGGGCAATTGGGAGAAGTGACAACAGCTTAGTCATATCAAAAACAAAGGCGGCTTAGGCCGCCTTTTTTATTAGGATGTAACCTAGTTTTGATAAACTCTAATTGTAAAAACTAGGGGAATGTCTAATTAGAGCGTTTTGTTCTTTATCGTGTTGAATCCAAAATTGAGCGCCACTGTCTTTTACAAACGTTTCAATCATTTCCATGGTTTTTAAGGTTTGCGGTTTATCAAAGTTAAAAGCAGGCACTCTTCTATGTTCACGGTTACTGGTGAAATGGTAAAGGTCGCCAGATAACATGATTGGCCCTTCATTTTCTAAATTTACAAGCAGCATTTGATGGCCTGGCGTATGCCCTGGCGCGGTTTTAATGATCACACTGCCATCAGCAAACACATCATGGTCCCCTTTTAAAATCGTTATTTTAGATGTATCTAGCGCATTGTAGCTGGCAGGATTGAATCCAAACTTTTCAGGTGTTTCACCAAATGCGGCATCGTACTCAGCTTGCTGTATGAATAATTGCGAGTGCTTAAATAAATTGGCATTGCCCGTATGATCCCCGTGAAAGTGAGAGATCCCCATGTATTTAATATCTTCAGGTTTAACATTTATAGCGGCCAGTTGATCAGATAATGTATTGTTTACCGACAATGTGAGCTTGCCACCAAATGCATCAGCTTGATTGCCTGCAAGCGCATCTGGTAAACCCGTGTCCCAAATCATTTTACCTTTAGGGTGTTGAATTAAATAACAACTCCCTGTGAGTTCTTTTGCTCCACCTTCGTTTACTCCTGGGGAAAACAGGGATATATCATGAACATTGACTTGACCACACTCAAAAACATGCAGAGTTAATGATGGGCTTTTTCCACAGGCACTCAGTAAACATGCCGACAAGAGAATAAATAAGTATTTCATTGTTTGATCCATTTCATAGGTTTGATTTTGATCGAATAGGTATACGGCAAATGTATTCGATCAGATTAATAATTCACGGTCATCAAAAGCTGTGTATAAGCTGTTAGTTAGCGGGGATAAAGTTGTGCACAGGGTGTTTTGCTTTGTTATTTAGCGGCCGTAACAGCTCATAACAACTTAAACATATGTGTGGATAAAATCTATCCACAAATTACGACAATTTTGAGGGTTTTTAGAAATAAATGAAGCGGTCATCAAAAGCTGTGAATAAGCTGTTAGTGAGCGGGGATAAAGTTGTACACAGTTTGATGGTATTACTTTGAAACTCCGCTGAAGCCCTTTTGAATAAAGGGCTTCAGTGGTTTATCCACGTGGATAAAAAATGCTTATTTTTTTATTTCACCATGAATGGTGGTGTGCTCAATGCCGATAATGCGGCTGATGACACCGAAAAACGACGTATTGTCATGGGGCGTGCTGTAAAGAGTCTTAATTTCAGCCCCTTCAGGCATTAGCTCTAAAGCACGTTCGTGAGTATCCCCGCCTGGAATCTGTAAATACAAAAAGTTAAAGTTTTCAGCATGGGTGCTAAATGTAGTATCTGTGGTGCGCATACCAGAGCAACCAGATAAAAGGCCTAGGGCCACTGCAGTTATCAATAGTGTTTTCATATCATTCTCTTGTTTTTATTGTTGATAAGTTAAGTTCAAAGTCAGTGTATCGAAAATAACGTATCTGAGTATGACAAATTTATGAGTTTTCCACAGGTCAAGGCCTGTATATCTGCCAATTAATCTATATAATGCCCGCCCTGATCGAAAATTGAACAGTATGTGATCAGGTGAATAATTGGTGTTACCGAGGTAGATGAATGGACTTTACAAAGCGCTATGACGTCATTGTTGTTGGTGGTGGCCATGCCGGCACAGAGGCTTGCTTGGCGGCTGCCCGTATGGGCTGTAAAACTCTATTACTGACACACAGCATTGAAACCGTTGGGGTCATGTCATGTAACCCTGCCATTGGCGGCATTGGTAAGTCTCACCTTGTTAAAGAGATTGATGCCCTTGATGGAGCCATGGGTCGCGCGACTGATAAAGGTGGCATTCAGTTTCGTACACTAAATAGCCGTAAAGGCCCTGCTGTTCGCGCAACTCGTGCCCAAGCGGACCGTGCGCTTTATAAAGCAGCCATTCGTGAAATTGTTGAAAACCAGCCAAATTTAGAATTCTTTCAGCAAGCCTGCGACGACTTAATTGTTGAAGGGGATGTGGTGAAAGGTGTAGTGACACAAGCGGGCATTAAAATATACGCCGACTCTGTTGTGTTAACCACAGGCACTTTTTTAGGTGGGGTTATCCACATTGGTATGGATAACTATCAAGGTGGTCGTGCCGGCGATCCGCCTTCTAACGCCCTTGCCAAGCGCATGCGTGAATTGCCATTTAATGTGGGCCGCTTAAAAACCGGTACCCCGGCGCGTATTGATGCGCGTTCTGTGGATTTCTCTGTGATGCAGCGTCAGCCTGGCGATGAAGTAACGCCAGTTATGTCCTTCATGGGTTCCAATGCAGATCAACCCAAACAAATCGATTGTTTTATCACTCACACCAATGAAAAAACCCACGATATCATTCGTGCCGGTTTAGATCGAAGCCCAATGTACACAGGGGTGATTGAAGGCGTGGGTCCTCGCTACTGCCCGTCTATTGAAGATAAAGTGATGCGCTTTGCGGATAAAAATTCCCATCAAATATTTGTGGAGCCAGAAGGCTTGTCCACACACGAATTATACCCAAATGGCATCAGTACCAGTTTGCCATTTGATGTGCAGATTGAACTTATCCACAGCATGAAGGG
>CAJXIT010000276.1 GCA_913054055.1 uncultured Thalassolituus sp. | reverse complement strand
AAGCATAACTATAGTGATGGCGGCTTGTATTTTTTTGATTTATTAAATCCTGGAAATAATGACAGTGAAAAGAAATTTACACTGGTGGCTCAAAATGATTGTACCGACTTTCCTGAAGTTACAACCAACGTCAGTGGTGATGTAAACAATCTTAAAGGTGACGTTAATGCGCCGATTCGAGGCTGGGTGGATCCACATACTCATATCACCAGTTATGAATTCATGGGTGGTAAATTCATGGCGGGTGAACCATTCAATCGCTGGGGTGTGGAAGAAGCATTGCGTGATAGTAGTGATTTACATGGCCCTGATGGATCGCTGGATTTGATTGGCAATCTTTATGTAGAGGAAGACATTAATTTTCGTTACAACACAGAAGGTTGGCCTAACTTTCCCTATTGGCCTAAACATGATTCGTTGAGTCATATGGGTTATTACTATAAATGGATGGAGCGTGCTTACTTATCGGGTTTAAGAATGGTCACAACGGCATTGGTTGAAAATGAAGTGTTGTGCTGGGCCCAATCCACCATAAACCCAGCCAGTTGGGTTAACCCAAACAGCTGTAATGTTATGGACAGCTTGCGTTTACAAATTCAGCGTTTGAATGAAATGCAAGCTTACATAGATGCACAAAGCGGTGGCGAAGGGAAAGGCTGGTTTAGAATTGTGACCAGTCCTGAACAAGCCCGTGCTGTGATTGCAGATGGCAAAATGGCGGTATTGATGGGCGTTGAAGCTTCTGAGACATTTGATTGCGGCTTAAAAGATGAATGTAATCGACCATCCATTGATGCCAAATTAGATGAATTGTATGACTTAGGTGTGCGTACTATTTATCCCACTCATAAATTTGATAATGAATTAGGGGGCTCTAGAGTAGAAAATGGTTTTATTAATATTGGTCAGTTTTTAAGTAGTGATCGATTTTTTGAAACAAGAGAATGTGACGCCCACACAGATGGTGCAAGTTTCACATCGGGTTTTCCTTTATTGGGTGACATTCCATTCATCAGTGACATTTTAGATGTGATTGGATTGAACCCACAATACGATGAAACCATCGAGCATTGTAACAAGCATGGGTTAACTGGATTGGGTGTGTATTTGGTTAATCGCTTGATTGATAAAAAAATGCTCATTGAATTGGATCACTTAAGTTCAGACAGTGCTACAGCTGTTATGGATATTGTTGAAGCTCGCGGTTATAGCGGTGTCATTACGTCCCATAGCTGGATGAACAGTGCTGCCAATGGTGGACTGCATGAAAATACAAAACGTTTATTCCGCGCGGGTGGTTTTGGTTCTCCTTACAACGGCAATGCCACACAAATGGAAGGAAAAGTGTCTGGATATCTTGATGTAATTGAACAAACTCCGTACTTAAATGCAGTGGGAATTGGTTCGGACATGAGTGGGCTGGGTGGACAGGCATCACCAAGAAGCAATGCGGGTGTCGATCCGCTTGAATACCCTTTTACCAACGAGTTTGGCTTAACATTTGATAAGCAAGTTTCAGGTAATCGTGTCTTTGATTTAAACACAGATGGTATTGCCCATTACGGTTTGTTGGCTGATCAAATTGAAGATATGCGTCAAATAAATTCAAGTCGGGTTTATGAAGCCGTGATGAATTCAGCGGAAGGTTATATACAAATGTGGGAGCGAGCTGAAGCGAGTACTGCCACCAAGTACCATGATCCATTAGAAAATTTTGTGAAAATTTATAATCGTAAAGCTCAGCGTTGCATGGATATTGATGGTCACGATAACAACTTAGTGAATGGTGCCAATGTTCAATTATGGGATTGTGACGATGAATCCTATGACCAACATTGGATTTGGAATAAAGAAGCAGAAATGTTTGAGAACCGTGCAGATCGCAGTAAGTGTTTGGATAACCGTGGTCAAGCACATAACAATGGTGAAGTGGTCATTTGGGATTGTGTAGACAGTGATAACCTTCGCTGGACCTACAATATGAATACCCTTGCCAGCAAACATAACTCAAATATAGTGGCGGATGCCTACAGTTATGATAATGGTGGAAACGTTGGTCAGTGGGAGTATAACGGTCGTAAATGGCAAGAGTGGGAATTACGTCCCCTAAGTGCCATTTACAAATGGGTTGATTGGAGAGATAAGCGCAAAGGTAAATGCATGACGGTCGTTAATTCTGAAAGTGCCAATGGTGCCAAAGTAGAATTACGCAGTTGTAATGGCAGCGATGCACAGACATGGATGTATAATCCTGACAAAGGCACTATGCACAGCAAGCTGATAGGGGATTATTGTTTGGATGTGCCTGCAGGTAATACATCTAATGGCAGCCAGTTACAAATTTGGCAATGCCAAGCTGATAATGCTAATCAAGTATTTACTAAAAATGGTAATCGTTTCAGTCCACAGCTTGATCCAAATAAAGCCATCGACGCGTCAGGAACAAATAGTGGTGACCCGATTGTCTTATGGGATAGCAATGGTGAAGACCAACAAAAATGGAGAGCTGGCCTTCATTAATCATTAAACCCTTAATAAGTAAGAATAAGGCGAACAGTAACGTGTTCGCCTTTTTTGTATGTGAATGAAAGCCGCTGATTATCTTCTTTTTAAGGGGATCGCTGCGATTTGGCTAATTATTGTTGAATAGCCATAGAAAGGTCTAAACTCAATTGATAATATGTGCAAAATCTTTGTCCGCTTTCCACATTAAGGCTTCTTTTGAGCAATAAAGTATCTATTTGGTTACAGTCTATTCAACATGGGTTTATTTCCACATTACCTGTGGTGATACTGGGTGCGTTAGCCCTGACTGTTTTACAGATGGGTGCATGGATTTTTCCAGACTTTCAAGTTACCAGCATTCGCTTTCTTAGTAATATAATTCAGCAAGCTTGTTATGGGGTAATGGCCGTCACACTTGTCTTATCCATTACCCAAAAATTAGCGAAATATTATCAACAAAAATACCAATTAAATTTTGATCCGTTAATCGTGGCAGTGTTAGCCATGGTCACGTTAGTGGCTATGTCTTTGCTGGAATATGAGGATTCGTATTATCAATATTTAGGAGTGCAAGCTATTGCAAAGGGCTTGCTATGCTCAATTGTATTTACCGAACTGTATGTTTATTTGTTTCGGTATCGAATTTTTAAAGCGGCCAATTTGAATGAATCTGTTGAATCTTCAATCATTACGGCCATGCATTCTATTTGGCCAGCCTTGTTAGCTCCTTGTATATTTTTGGTGTTTTACTCCCTGCTGTCAGATTGGTTCCATTTATTAAGTTTTTGGTTTCCAGTTTTCATAGGTGAGGTCAATACAGAGCAAGGCTTTACGTTATGGCAGACCATAAAATTAATCGTTGTTAATCAATTAAGTTGGTTTGTGGGTATTCACGGCTCATCCATTGTTGAAGTGCATGCCAGTACCTTATTTGTCGACGATCCTGCTGTCGTGTACTCAAGACAGTATATTAATATGTTTGTACATATTGGCGGGGCGGGTGGCACGTTTGGATTAGTGGTTGCTTTATTATTGTCTAAGCAAAAAAGTAGCCATCATTTAGGCCGCTATGCATTTTTACCCTCGCTATTTAATATCAATGAGCTACTCATTTTTGGGTTGCCAATTATATTTAATCGCTTTCTATTACTGCCATTTATTCTTGTGCCTGTTTTAACAGCATCTATTTTTAAAATTGCCTTTGATCTTGGTTGGGTTGCTTGGTCTGGCGGTGCAGAAAGCTGGAGCACACCGATACTCTTTGGCGGCTACTTAGCCACTGGGCAATGGCAAGGTGTGGCTTTGCAGGTATTTTTTATAGCTCTGTCTGCCGCAGTATATTATCCATTTTTAGTGCGCTACGAAAATAATCACTACCAACAAGAAGTTGAAAAACAAGCACGCATGTTGCTGACCTTAAATAACGAGTTAGACCTGAAAAGTGTTTACCAAAGTAAATCTGAAATTGGACGCTTCAGTCGAACCTTGCTTTCAGATTTTGAGTTGGCCATTAAAAATAGTGAGTTGGAACTGTTATATCAACCAAAAGCGAATAAAGCTGGTCGTGTGGTAGGGGCAGAGGCACTACTAAGGTGGAATCATAAGCAGTTGGGTGCAATATCACCAGCCGTGATTGTAGAGCTCTCTGAGTTACATGGCTGTATTCATGACTTGGGTTTATGGGTGGTAAAACGCAGTTTAAGTGACGCGACCGCATTAAATAAAGCTGGTATTCACGATTTAAAAATCGCAATAAATGTTTCCCCTTGTCAATTTGAGCGACGTAATTTTTTTGATCAGGTGATTAATATAGTTGAGCGTTCTGGCATTGCGCCAAATATGCTTGAGCTAGAAATCACTGAAGGGCAAAAGATAGAACTCAGCGATCGTGTATTAATTGGCCTTCAGCAACTCTCTGACTATGGGTTTAGAATTGCAGTGGATGACTTTGGAATGGGGTACACCTCGTTAAGGTATTTGAAATCCTTTCCTGTGGATACATTAAAAATTGATGGCAGTATTATAAAAGATGTGGCTGATAGTAAAGTTGTTCAAGAAATCATTGGAAGCATGGGGCAGCTTGCAGGGTCCATGGGGGTGAACCTAATTGCAGAATGGGTTGAAACAGATACTCAAAAACAATTACTGCAAAATCTTGGTTGTGATGAATTTCAGGGGTATTTAATGAGCCCTCCGATTACCCTTAATGAATTAACAAAATATTGTGCGGTAAACGGTGTTGAATCCCCGGTGAATAAAAAAAATATGTCGATGCGTAAATGATTTGTGCGAATCAGGGATGATTGGATAATATCTTTCCAATAATACCA
>CAJXIT010000275.1 GCA_913054055.1 uncultured Thalassolituus sp. | reverse complement strand
GATTAATTGTCTATCAAACAATTGTGAGTTTAGAAGGCCTGATACTTCTAACCTGTAATTAATATACTGCTCCACCTCTTCTTCACTTAAACCTGTTATGTGGTAATGCAGCTTCACTCTCTGTCTAAGTTGTTCAGAAGCACTAACCGTATTCATAAATTCTGGCTGACCCAGCATAACCACCCTCAACATGGTTGAGCCATTACCGTCCTCAAGACCAGCTAACATACGAATGTCTTCCAGATTTTCTTTTGTTAGGTTTTGAGCTTCGTCAACCACAAGAATACAAGGCACACCACTACTGGTGATTTCTTTAAAATAATCTGTGAGGGCGTATATCATAGAAACTTTATCTGTTTCGGACACACCTATTTTTGCTTGACGCGCCAGATAGCCTAATAATTCATTATTTTTTAAATTTGTAAAAGGCATGTGAAAACATACAGATTTATTTTTTATCTTCCTTAACAGCCTCTTAACTAGCGTCGATTTACCAGATCCGATTTCTCCAGTAACAATAACAAAACCATCTGGCTGCCATGCCGCATAATCCATATAAACCAAAGCCTTTGAATGTTGCGGGCTTAAATATAAAAAGCGATCATCTGGTGCTATTTGGAACGGTGCTTTTTTAAGTTTAAAATGTTCTAAATACATGTTATCCCTTCCTACTCAGCTGCAATCAGCGCCCGATCTGAGCGGTATTGAAGCTGAAAATTAAGACTGAAGTACGTACCAAGTAATTGGTCTTTAGTGCGCCTTACGGTTAATAACCCAATCATATTCCGTCTCATTGGGTAGTTTATTCCAAAAAATTGCTCTTCATACTTTGATACTTGCAAATCATTTTTTCGATTCATAAAGATCAAAGAGCACGATAAACAAGCAGGTGTTCTTAATGCATATTTAATTTGAATCCCTGAATTCATTTCTTTCAAGTCTCCAAACTCACTTTCATAATTTATCTGGCTGGCATCAACGGATAAAGAAAGACGACTCAAGCTCTTATTGATTTCAATTTTTCTTTCTTTAGTCACCAGAGTAACTGGCTGTCTAAGTAAACTTTCAATATTTTCTATTCTTGACTTAAGATTGCTCTTATCTTTTCTGTAGCTGATTTTTAATTGATCTAATGGGCTAAACTGATATGCATAAGTAACGTCATAAATATTTTCCTGCGTATCATCTATAACTGCTGCGCCCACCATCATTGCTAAAATATGGTCTCTGCCCTTAATTTCGTATTCACTTGAATATTCTTGAATACAGTTATCGTTTATTTGATCATCTACATAATCCCAGCACTCTTGATCCAACATAAACCGTAATTCATTTGAAGATGGAAAAACCTTATTCAATACCAACCCATATTCTTGGTTTTCACTCTCATTACCATTTGAATAGGTCTTTCCATAAAAAACATCAGCCAGGATAGATAGATCCTTTCTTAAGCTTCTATTTATACTGGGGCCAGTTTTTAGGCTCCAGTCATCATTCTCTTCCTGACTTCCAATTAATTTTGTGTACTCAAAGTTACCTTCTGTTATCCAGTTAAGACTGGGTTTATACAAAAACATTTCATTATTTAAATTTAATGACAATATATCACTTTGATAAAGCTTAGAATGCTGATTGAATATACTTGTACCTTCATCATTTGTGCTGTGCTCAGCCAACAGCCCTATGGATGTATTCTGGAAGTTATTCTCATTATTCAATGTGTAATTAATATTACCGCCATAGTGGGTATCAGATTCTAATTGACTGACCCCTAGCGACCACTCTCCAGTTCCAATGGTTCTACTCATTGCATCAATTGATATAAACAAGCATAAAAAGCAACAAAAAAACTTCATTAGAATATGTAGTTATTAATAACAGCCCCTAAAAGCTTGTCTTTAGGCAATGAATTAGACACGACCTCTAAATGTTTCTTATTTACCTTACCATTAGGTAAGACCAGTATGACCATGTCGCACAATTCAGATAGGATTCTTGCGTCTGCAGAATTTAATAGTGGTGGCGCATCGATAAATAATGTTCTATCTGTATATCTGTTTTTTAGTGAAAACAATAACTTTCTAAATCTTGGATGCATAAAGAATTCACCCGATCGGGAATCATCATTTCCCGAATGAATAACCCTTAATCGATTAATTCCACTATCATGAATAATTTGTTTTTCATCTAGTTCTTTATCCAGAATGTAATCTACAATTCCAGGAGTATTTGTTAAATGAAAAGTATCCCTGGTTCCATGAGACTCAAAATTACAATCTATTATCATAGATGATTTGGCTGCATCAAATGCTGTCACGGCTGCAATATTTTTACAAAAGAAACTCACACCTGATGCATCATCAACTGATGTCACCATAACCAAATTTTTACCTTGACGCTTATTAATTGCTGTTCGAATATCTCTTAGCTGATTTATCAGCTTTTCTTGTTCACTGGTTGGGTGAACAATTTTCAACACATTTAGCTCATCAATGGTCAGTTTCTTAGACGCCGCCATTTTTGCAATTTCTTCCATCGACTTGCTTGAATCTAAGCCACTGAATTCATTGTTTCCAAAATCGCCATTATTCAATGAGAGCGAGATGGCTTTTTCTAACTTATTCATTGAATCGTCCTTAATTAATGATTCTTATCCAAGCCACATAGCCATAGATTAATAGCACTGCAACAAATGCTGTTGTGGCAATGGAGAACCACTTAATCAATTCATGTTTGTACGCAGCATCTTTAAATGAGGTTACCTCACCCAATACAGGCGCTTGAATGATATTTTGGATTTCAGAAACGCCTCTGGCACGCCCATCAAACATTACCAATGCATAGGATAAGGCCACAGGAGCGCCGATACCTAATATCAAGCCAACTAGTGCAAAATGCATCAGCCTTAAACCAACAGGTCTCACCGGGATAATTGGATATTCTTGTACTTTTAAGGTCAAGCCTTGGTTCGCAATATCTATGTTCATAGATACTCGAGCATTTTCTCGCTGACGCAACAAGGTTTGATACAAGTTTTTATTAACATCATAATCCCGTGTTAACTGTGCAAGTACTGCATCCACCGTATTGATCTGTACAGCACGGTCTTTTTCATCTTTTAAAAGGTTTTTAGTGGCTTTCAATCGTGTTTTTAATGCAGCCAATTGCGTACTGTATTGGGAGTATTGACTTCTTAATTCTTGGAACAATGGGTTTAATGTGCCCGTTGCTTTGATTTCTTTTTTATCCTGCTTGCGCACATGCTCCATTTGCTGCTTCAAAGATAGGATTTGATCTTTGATGATTACGATATCTGGGTAACTATCTAGGTACGTCATCCTTAGTGTATCCAGCTGCCCCTGTAATGATGATATACGCTCTTGTAATTGACCCTCCTCTGTTAAATGTGCCGATACCTGGGCTTCACCCGACATTTGATCATCGATATTCTTTAATTGTATTTCTAATTCACGAATTTCTAATTGTGTTTCTTCCGTGGATCTTTGCAGCTCTAGGATTCGGGCGCTCACTGTACCTGCGCTATCAGGAGACGCTCCTAAATTATCAGATCGAAAATCTTTTAACGCATCCTCAGATGATTTTAACTTTTCATGGTACTCCTGAGCTTGACTGGCTATAAAACTGTATGCAGATTCACTTTCCCTACGCTTATCTTTTACACTTTCATCTATAAATAAATCGGTAAAAAAAGCTGCATATTTTTGAGCAATTGCAGGTTCCGAATTTCGATACTTGATGCTAATCAGATTCTTTCCTACATTATGAACATCCAGTTTATCTTGTATTCGCTCCCATATTTGATCCACCTCTTTTTCCGACAGTCCTTCTATTTCTTCTTCAATAAACGCCATTGTTCTCTTTTTGGCATATTGGCCCGACAATAACTGCCATGCATTTTTAGCATGGTCTTTCACACCAGTTGCAATGGCAGTGCCTTCCATTAATGGTGTTAGAATATTTTGCTCATCAACCATTATGGTAGAGCTGGAAACGTAAACCCTTGGCATAAACCAACCTATAGTCAATACCAATACGGATACAAGAAAAAACAAAACAATTGAGATTTTTTTTATTCGCCATAATTGAATAATGGAAAACTTGATTTGATCCAGTTGTGAAACTTGCATACTAATCTAACCTCAGAACAGTCTTTCTGGCACAGAGATGATATCCCCAGGCATTAATTCATAATTGGTTTCTAAATCACCCGAGTTCAAAATATCTTTTAAATATAAAGAATATTGATTGGTTTTTTCTGGAGACTTTCTAAATAGCTTACCGCTATTGGCTGATGCAAATTCATTTAGCCCTCCGGCTTGTAGCACCGCATCTAAAACGGTCATCCCTTGACGGTATGGCAATGAGGCTGGTGACTGAACCGCACCGGTAACTCTAATTCTGGAAACAAATTCATGGCTTCTTAATTCAGTTAATATAACGGTAACCTGAGGCTCTCTGATATATTTGGTTAAGCTTTTTCTTACCTCAGCTGCCACATCCATAGGTACCTTGCCACCCGCTTGCACATCACCGATTAACGGAACCGAAATTTTTCCATCAGGGCGAACAGGTACTGTCACTGACAAGTCTGAGTTTTTCCAAACATTTACCTGTAAAACATCGTCAACCCCTATGTAGTATGCTGCAGCCGATGACAATACTTCATTACTATTACTGATCATGCTTCCCTGCTTAATCACAGGCTGCTGGCTACAGCCAGCTGCCATTACAAGCATGCCAATGACAATAACGCTTTTAATATCCATTTTTATATTCTCCCTTTTAGCCCATACCAGATAATGGCTAAGTACTCTCTAACTGCTGCTTTAAAATTCCACGGGTATTCTTTTAAGGTACGCTTATGGAAACCATTACC
>CAJXIT010000274.1 GCA_913054055.1 uncultured Thalassolituus sp. | reverse complement strand
TAAAAACACTGTATAAATCCTCACATAAATCGCTTGGTTTTGTTAAACTTCTGCCAATTATTTTTTCTATCAGCGCTTGCCAAATAAGCGTGACCATTGGGTTTGAGCTTTCCAGTATGGATGTTACCGATTTATTAGATGGGCTAAACGCCCCACAACGTGATGCAGTTGCCGCGCCGTTAAGCCATCAGTTAGTACTGGCTGGGGCTGGCTCGGGTAAAACTCGAGTATTGGTGCATCGTATCGCTTGGTTAATGCAAATTGAACGCATCAGCCCAGGATCCATTTTAGCGGTAACCTTTACCAATAAAGCCGCCAAAGAAATGCGCCACCGAGTTGAAGAATTAACCGGAATCAGTTCTCGCCATTTATGGATCGGCACGTTTCACTCCTTAGCCCATCGCCTATTGCGCACCCATTGGCAGCAAGCCAAATTGCCAGAAAACTTTCAGGTAATGGACAGTGACGATCAGCTAAGACTGATCAAACGCATCGTGCGTTCAATGAACATTGATGAAAATACTTATCAGCCAAAACAAGCTCAGTGGTACATTAATCAGCAAAAAGACGAAGGTTTGCGTCCCCAGCACATACAGCCATTTAATGACCAATGGGCACAAACCATGGTGACCATTTATGGCGCTTACGAAGAAGCTTGTCAGCGTGCGGGCTTGGTAGATTTTGCTGAACTGTTATTACGGGCCCATGAGTTGTGGCTAAACAACCCTGAGGTGTTGCAGCAATATCAGAATCGTTTCCGTGGCATTTTGGTAGACGAATTCCAAGATACCAACTCAATCCAATACGCTTGGTTACGAGTATTGGCTGGAGATGTGGTTCCAGTGATGGCCGTGGGCGATGACGATCAGTCTATTTATGGCTGGCGTGGTGCGCGCATTGAAAATATTCAGCAGTTCACCAAAGATTTTGAAGGGGCTCAGCAAATTAAACTGGAGCAGAATTACCGCTCCACAGCTAACATTCTAAACGCGGCCAACGCCGTCATTGGTAACAACCCATCCCGCTTAGGTAAAAACCTTTGGACCGAAGGGGAGGATGGGGAAAAGATCTCATTGTATTCCGCCTTTAACGAACAGGATGAATCTCGATTTATTTGCGATCAAATTGAAGAATGGAAAAAACAAAACCCGGATCAAAAATACCAAAACGTTGCCATACTTTATCGCTCTAATGCTCAGTCCCGCGTGATCGAAGAATCCTTCATTCGATCGGGATTGCCGTATCGCATTTATGGCGGTCAGCGATTCTATGATCGCTTGGAAATCAAAAATGCCATGGCCTATCTTCGCCTGATTCAAAACCGTCACGACGATGCCAGTTTAGAACGAGTCATCAATGTACCGGCCCGTGCCATTGGTGAAAAAACCGTTGAAACCATTCGTAAATACGCCCGTGAGCATGGCACGTCCATGTGGCAGGCCCTAGAGCAAAGCGTTCGTCAAAAACTCTTAACGGCACGGGCATTAACCGCGCTTACCAAATTTGAAGCCTTGATTGACGAATTAGAAGTGTCCACACAAAGTGTTGAGCTGCACGAAAAAGTGGATCATGTGGTGCAGCACAGTGGTTTGATAGAACACCACCTGAAAGAAAAAGGCGAAAAAGCCCAAGCCCGCATCGAAAACTTGGAAGAACTGGTCACAGCCGCGCGTACATTTAATCCTGATGATCTAGAAATTGTGGATGAAAACGGCGAAGCACAAAGTGCAGAATACTCGTCACCTTTGGCTGCATTCTTAGATCAAGCGGCATTAGATGCCGGCGATAGCCAAGCGGATGAATTTGAAGACAGTGTGCAAATGATGACATTGCACAGTGCTAAAGGCCTAGAGTTTCCATTGGTGTTTTTGGCCGGAGTGGAAGAAGGTTTGTTCCCTCACAAAATGTCAGCAGATGATCCTGTGCGTTTAGAAGAAGAGCGGCGCTTATGTTATGTGGGCATTACTCGCGCCATGGAAAAACTGGTGATCACCCATGCAGAAAGCCGTCGCCTGCATGGACAAGAAACCTTTAATTCACCATCACGCTTTGTACGGGAAATTCCAAACGAATACCTGCAAGAAGTGCGACTAAAGTCCACTATCACAAAACCTGTGGGCAATTACTTTAGTACGCAAGCGGCAAAAGAAGAAACCGGCTTAAATGTAGGCCAGCGGGTATGGCATGAAAAATTTGGCGAAGGTGTGGTGCTGGATTTAGAAGGACAAGGCCCACAAACCCGAGTGCAAGTGTCATTTGATTTTGATGGCACCAAGTGGCTAGTGGCTTCATTTGCCAAACTAAGACCCATGGACGACTAAAATATTTAGTATTACACCCTCCCACAGTTTCAGATAGTAAGAACTGTAGGAGGCTGCTTGCAGACGACCATAAAGCAGCCACAGTAATCAAATCAAGTAGGGTGTTATTAGCACGAAGTGCGTAATACACTTTTAATACAAATAAAAAGTAAACAATAAAAAAGCTAAAACAAAAAATAACAACAAGGAGAAACACATGAAGCTAAAACTGATATTGGGGCTCACCCTTGCAGTACTGCTAAGTGCATGCGGTAAAGAGCAAGCTGCAACCGACGGCACAGCCGCAAGCGAACCGGCACAAACTTTCAAATGGAAACTAGTTACCAGCTGGCCTAAAAACTTTCCTGGTTTAGGCACAGGCCCAGAAAAATTCTCAAAAATGGTTAATGAAATGTCAGCGGGCCGTTTACAAGTTAAAGTATACGGCGCGGGTCAGTTAGTTCCTGCCCTAGAAGTCTTTGATGCAGTCTCTCGTGGCACCGCTGAAATGGGTCACAGTGGCGCGTATTACTGGAAAGGGAAATCCCCTGCGTCACAATTTTTCACAACGGTACCTTTTGGTTTAACCGCGCAAGAAATGCATGGTTGGATTCACTACGGTGGAGGTTTAGAAATTTGGCAAGAACTGTACGCACCTTTTAATTTAATTCCATTGGCTGGTGGTAATACTGGTGTACAGATGGGCGGTTGGTTCAACAAAGAAATCAACAGCATGGACGACCTAAAAGGTTTAAAAATGCGCATGCCTGGTTTAGGTGGTGAAGTACTACAACGGGCAGGTGGCACGCCAGTGACACTACCCGGTGCTGAACTGTTTACCGCATTGCAAACCGGTGCCATTGACGCCACAGAATGGGTAGGTCCATACAATGACCTAGCATTTGGTTTACATAAAGCCGCTAAATTCTATTACTACCCTGGCTGGCACGAGCCCGGTTCTATGATGGAATTTACTGTTAATAAACAAGCCTTTGAAAAACTGCCAAAAGATTTACAAGCCATTGTTAAAGTGGCATCACGTGCCGTTAACCAAGACATGTTAGACGAATACACCGCCCGTAATAATCACGCCCTGAAAGAGCTAGTAGGCAAACACAATGTTCAATTGCGTGCGTACCCTGAGGATGTATTGGCTAAGTTGCGTGACTTATCTGAAGAAGTAGTAAAAGAAGTGTCTGAAAAAGACGCCATGACCAAAAAGGTTTACGAATCTTATAAAACTTATAAAGATAATGTTCAGGAATATCACTCCATTACTGAGCAAGCATTTTTGAATGCGCGATCAAAATAGTTTTAAATTAGAGCGGCTTTATAAAAATTGACGTTATAACCTGCCAAAAAAACGGGAGCATTCGCTCCCGTTTTTCATTGGTGAGGTAAAAGAAATGTTTTATTCCTCTGGCACCATTCGTATTCGACCAGCTTCATCAATGGCCACATATACAAACGTAGAGTCACAGACCTTAGTGAGTTCGTCGTAATAGGTATTCTGGCTCCACACTTCTACATTCACATGCACAGAACTTTTACCGATTTCTTTTACCTTGGTGTAAATACAAATGGCGTGTCCGGTTTTTACCGGGGATAAAAACGTGGCGTTTTCACTGGCTACCATGGTCACACGACCTTGAGCAATCATGCGTGCAGTATCTTCTGCTGCGCAATCCATTTTGCTTAGCACCCAACCACCGCTGATGTCACCGCTGGCATTGGTATCGGCTTGCGTGGGAATTAAACGTAAAGTGAGTCTGCCGTTTGGTAGCGGAGTGTCTTCTGTATAGTCCGTCATAATATTATTGTTATAAAGTTGTTAAAGATTTATGAAGGCTTTTTACTCCTAAAGCCCTGTTAACTCAAGCAAACAGTATGTTTAGCCAATAAAAAACCCCTAATAGTTGAACTAATAGGGGTTTAATGTTTTTTATGGGTTAATAAACGACTTTACTTAAATACCTTAGCCGTAAATTAAAGTGGGTAACCAGGTTGCTAAGCTTGGCCAAATCGATAGCAACCCTAAGATGGCCAGCTGAATCACAATGAAAGGCATCACCCCTTTATAAATGTCCATGCTGCTGACGGCATCACCTGCCACGCCTCTTAAATAAAATAAAGCGAAGCCAAATGGCGGGGTTAAGAAGCTGGTTTGTAAGTTAATAGCAATCATGATGCCCAGCCAAACTGGGTCTAATCCCATGGCCAATAAAACCGGTGCAACAATGGGCACCACCACAAAGGTGATTTCAATAAAGTCTAAAATAAAGCCAAGTAAGAATATCACCACCATGACAACCAAAGTGGCACCAATCACACCACCAGGCATGTCATGGAACAGCTGCTCAACCAAATCATCGCCACCATAGCCGCGGAACACCAAAGAAAAAATGGCTGCACCAAAGAAAATCAAAAACACCATGCTGGTCACGTTTAAGGTGCTGTCTAAGGTTTCTTTCACTTGTTTAAACGACAGGGATTTATTCCACCAGGCCAATAAGGTTGCACCCACTGCGCCTACACCAGCCGCTTCGGTGGGAGTGGCAATGCCAGATAAGATGCTGCCCAGTACCGCAACGATTAACAAAATAGGCGGGGCCATTTGCTTTAAAGCGGTGATGGCCGAGGTATCTTCTGTTTGCTCCATGGCGGGGGCCACTTCCGGCTT
>CAJXIT010000273.1 GCA_913054055.1 uncultured Thalassolituus sp. | reverse complement strand
TATAAATGTCGCTAAAAATTGCAATCAATGGATTCGGTCGTATCGGGCGCTGTGTGCTCAGGGCCATCTATGAGCGCAATTTACAAAATGACATTGAAGTGGTGGCCATCAACGAGCTGGCGGATTGCGAAACCATTAGCTACATGTTGCGCTACGATAGCACTCATGGTCGTTTTCCTCATGATGTGAATGTGACACAAGATCAATTAAGTATTCAGTCTGGAATTGATCAGAAAACTATTAAAATTCTACACAAACCTAGCATTCAAGAATTACCTTGGTCTGAATTGAATGTGGATGTTGTGTTGGAATGCACGGGCCAATTTAAATCCCATGAAGAACTTTCGCTGCACCTTAAACAAGGGGCTAAAAAAGTTTTATTGAGTCAGCCCGGTGAACCGGATGTGGATTTCACCTTAATTGCCGGGGTGAATGACAATGACTTATCACAGTCAGATCAAATTATATCGGTAGGCTCTTGCTCAACTAACTGTGTGTTACCGGTTATGCAATTAATACATGGCCAGTATGAAATTGAACGAGGTGTCAGTACCACGATTCACTCGGCGATGAATGATCAGCCAGTGATTGATGCCTACGCCAGTGACTTACGCCGAACACGAGCGGCCGTCACCAGTATTATTCCAGTAGATACGGCATTAGCGAAAGGCATTTCTAGAATCATGCCTCATTTGGAAGGGCATATGGAATGTGTGCACCTTAGGGTTCCCACGCTGAATGTATCTTTAATGGATTTGACCCTGCACCTGAAAAAAGAAACCACGGTTTCTGAAATAAATGAATTGCTTAAAAACCAATCTAATCAGCAGCTAAAGGGTTTGATTGGTTTTACTCACGAGCCTCATGCATCAGTGGATTTTAATCACGATGCAAGAAGCGGCGTGGTAGACGGCTCACAAACAAAAGTGAGTGACGGACGATTATTAAAATTAATCATTTGGTTTGATAACGAGTGGGGCTTCTCTAATAGAATGGTTGATGCCCTAGAGAATCACGTTTAAAACCAGAAAACGAATTGAAATTGTTAGATAGGAAAGTGCTATGACTGTATTACGAATGATCGATCAAGACCTCAAAGGAAAGAAGGTTTTAATTCGTGAAGATTTAAACGTACCTGTTAAAGACGGTGTTGTAACGTCTGATGCGCGTATTCGCGCTTCGCTGCCAACCATCAAGCTTGCACTTGAAGCCGGCGCAAAAGTGATTGTTATGTCTCACTTGGGTCGTCCTACAGAAGGCGAGTACGAAGATAAATTTTCTATGCAGCCAGTAGCAAATTACCTAGCAGATGCGCTGGGCAAAGACGTTCCTGTTGTTAAAGATTTCCAAAGCGGTGTTGAAGTTGCTGAAGGCGAACTGGTGCTGTTAGAAAACGTTCGCTTTAATAAAGGCGAAAAGAAAGACGAAGACGATCTAGCAAAAGCCTATGCATCTCTTTGTGATGTATTTGTAATGGATGCATTTGGTACTGCTCACCGTGCACAAGCATCTACTCACGGTGTTGCTAAATTTGCACCTATCGCATGTGCAGGCCCTTTATTAGCCGCAGAATTAGATGCGCTGGGTAAAGCGTTAGACAAACCAGAGCGTCCATTGGTTGCTATCGTAGGTGGATCAAAAGTTTCAACAAAACTAGAAGTACTAGAAAGCCTATCTGATCTATGTGATCAAATTATCGTAGGTGGTGGTATCGCCAATACTTTCTTAGCTGCTGCAGGTAAGCCAGTGGGCAAATCTTTATATGAAGAAGATCTTGTACCAAACGCTAAGAAACTAATGGAAAAAGTATCTATTCCAGTACCAACAGATGTTGTTTGTGCAAAAGAGTTTGCAGAAAACGCAGCGGATACACTAAAAAGTGCAGATGACGTTTTAGACGACGATATGATTTTTGATATTGGCCCTGATTCTGCAGCTGCACTGGCTGAGCAATTAAAAGAAGCCAAAACCATTATCTGGAATGGTCCAGTTGGCGTATTCGAATTTGATCAGTTTGGACAAGGCACAAAAGCATTGTCTTTGGCCATCGCTGAAAGCGCTGGTTTTTCAATCGCAGGCGGTGGTGATACATTAGCCGCTGTGGATAAATACGACATTGCAGACAAAGTATCGTATATCTCTACGGGCGGTGGTGCTTTCCTTGAGTTTGTAGAAGGCAAGGTATTACCAGCAGTAGCCGTATTAGAAGAGCGCGCTAAGTAGAAGCTATTGCACTTGAAGATACGGCGTTAAAAATCAATTTTAATTCGTTACATAGCGCTGCTATGCGCCTCACGAAAATTGATTTTTGCCTTGTCTCTTCTGCGCTCATGACGCTTCTGGTAGATTATCAGTAAGGGTCAGTAAGCTCTCATATTAGAGAGAATGAATTTAAAGAACCAAGCTAATTACAAACCAGTGGTTAGCTTGTCATAATTTTTAGTTTAAACTTCGGTCATAAGCCGAATAATATTAGAGGAACGCAAAATGGCACTTATCTCCATGCGTCAAATGTTGGATCACGCAGCCGAGTTCGGTTACGGCGTACCAGCCTTCAATGTAAATAACCTTGAGCAAATGCGTGCGATCATGCAAGCGGCTGACAAAACCGATTCTCCGGTAATTGTTCAAGCCTCTGCGGGTGCTCGTAGTTATGCAGGTGCACCGTTTTTACGTCATCTAATTCAAGCAGCAATTGAAGAGTTCCCACATATTCCTGTATGTATGCACCAGGATCACGGTGCATCACCAACAGTTTGTCAGCGTTCTATTCAGCTAGGTTTTTCATCTGTGATGATGGACGGCTCTTTAGGTGAAGATGGCAAAACCCCAATGTCTTACGAGTACAACGTGGATGTGACACGTCGTACTGTAGAAATGGCCCACGGTTGTGGTGTTTCTGTAGAGGGCGAGCTAGGTGTGTTAGGTTCGTTAGAAACCGGTCAAGCAGGCGAAGAAGACGGCGTTGGCGCAGAGGGCACATTAAGTATGGATCAAATGCTAACTGATCCTGAAGAAGCGGCTGACTTTGTTAAACAAACTCAAGTAGATGCCCTGGCTATCGCATGTGGTACCTCTCACGGTGCTTACAAATTCACTCGCCCACCCACTGACGATATTCTTGCGGTTGATCGCATCAAAGAGATCCACAAGCGTATCCCAAATACTCACCTTGTAATGCACGGTTCTTCTTCTGTGCCGCAAGAATGGTTAGCGATCATTAATGAATTTGGTGGTGAGATCCCTGAAACTTACGGTGTGCCAGTTGAGCAAATCGTTGAAGGCATCAAACATGGTGTGCGTAAAGTAAACATCGATACAGACTTACGTTTGGCGTCTACTGGTGCGATTCGTCGTTTCCTAGCTGAAAACCCAAGCGAGTTTGATCCGCGTAAATATTTGAAAGCGTCTGTGGCGGCCATGCAAGACATTTGTATCGCTCGTTATGAAGCATTCGGCACGGCTGGTAATGCATCAAAAATGAAAGCGTTATCATTAGATGCGATGTTTGATCGTTATCAGGCTGGTGAGCTAGACCCACAAGTAAAATAATTTAAATATTATTTTTTGTGTCATAAAAAACCGTAACACTTGTTGCGGTTTTTTTTCGCCTGCATAAAAGCTAAGCACTTTTTATTAAGCGATCAATGCATTAGGGTATGGGCAACATTGAATAATACCATTAGGCCAAATATGCAGTGGGATCACCCAACGCCATTTATCATGGATATTATTGTCACTGATGAGGATACCGATCGCTTAGGTCACACCAATAACCAAGTGTATCTAAAGTGGTTCGAAGACATCAGCTGGCTGCACGTGGAAAGCAACGGCATGGACTGGGCGCTACAAGAAGCGTCAGGCAAGTCTATGGCCATCACTCGAACTGAAATCGACTACTTAGCGGCATCGTATGCGGGTGAAGCTTTGAAGCTAGCCACCTGGATCACGCAAACAGATGGGCGGCTGCTGTCCTCTCGAGCGTTTCAATTGACAAGGGTGCATGATGATAAGGTTTTGGTGCGAGCAAAAAGCCATTATGCCTGTATAGATCTAAAAACCGGTAAACCTAGCCGTATGCCTGAATTTATTTCAGACACTTTGAGCAACCTATGTATTAAAGTGCCAGAACAGCGAAATTAACCCGTGCTCAGTGGGAATCTGGCTATACTGATTATTAGATATTGAAGACCTTACGTTTCCCAAAAGGAGCCATTTATGGCTTGGCAGCCAGATACCGTTATGGAGCATATTTCAGAGTTAGATTTATCTAAGTCTGCCCCAGTCATGCCTTCAGAATTAAAATCTTATCAAAAATACTACGGCTTAAATTTTGAAGGCGACCTTGAACAGTTAGAGCACATTGTGGGCTTTTTGCATGTTGCCCAGTTCAAAATTGTTGCTCATGTGTTTAAGCAACCTCAAGCAAAAGGTACGGTGTTTTTACAGCATGGTTATTACGACCATGTTGGCTTGTATAGCAAGCTCATCAAACATTGTTTACAGCAAGGCTTGAATGTTTTTAGCTATGATTTACCGGGTCATGGATTGTCCAGTGGTGAGCGAGCAGGCATCGACTCTTTTGATCAATATGATCAGGTGTTTTGTGAGGGCTTAGCATTGATCCAGAAATATTTGCCGTCCCCTATTGTGGCCATTGGACAAAGCACTGGCGGTGCCATTATCATCAATTATTTATTAAGCCGAGGCTTAACTCGATACACGTCGCCTTTTGCTAATGTTTATTTGTTAGCGCCATTGGTTAGACCCGTTGATTGGAATGTGTCGGTACTGTTCTTTCATGTGGCTCGACCCTTTATTCGGAAAATGAAACGCAACTTTGCGATCAATTCTGGCGATTCTGATTTCTTGAAGTTTTTAAAAGAACACGACCCTTTGCAGCCTTTGTATTTGCAAGTCAGTTGGGTGGGGGCCTTACGAAAATGGATTAAGTTTATAGAGAGCAGTGCTCAAGTGGACTTGGACCTGC
>CAJXIT010000272.1 GCA_913054055.1 uncultured Thalassolituus sp. | reverse complement strand
AAATACAACGCGTGACTACCTGCTAATACCATGCGCAATTCTAGATTCAATTTTCTAACCAGCTCCTGACGCTCATCTGCTGTCATGCCTAAAGCCGTTACCCCTTGGTTAAAGACCAACAACACCATCACTTCTGCCACTTCATTAATATGAAGTAAAGGCTGTCGTTCGTTCTGCTCAGGGGTATCAAGATCATCAATCACCTCTTCCACAAAACGTCTTGTTTCACGAGCAATTGACTCTCTAAACTGCTTTGGACCTGACGCCACATCAGTATTTAATAAGCGAACAAGATTTGGGTAGTTCTCAACAAACTCCATAAACGTATTCACAGAGGTACTGATCACAGACCCTTTCACCTTGATGCGATGACGGGCCTGACGCATCAATTGACGTAAGATTAAACTCACCTGATCCACCAAAGCCAAACCAAGGTCTTCCATATCCACAAAATGACGATAAAAAGTGGCAGGCGCAATGCCTGCTTGGCGAGTCACTTCTCGCAAACTCAGTGCAGGAAAGCCTTTATCTTTACTGAGGTCCAACGCCGCATCAATTATGGCCTGACGGGTTTTTAACTTTTGTTCTGCGCGAGTGCTCATGCCTACTGCCTTACAACCCAAGTTGCTTGATTCGCTGCCATTGTAACCAACCAAAGGGGTTATGACGAATTTATCCTAAATCAACTATTATGGACCCATGGTCCGCTAGAGCCGAAACAACGCTTATGCTAGTATTGCGCCCCTAGATTAAGGCCTTGCATGAACTCAGAACTTCTAAAAAATATTCGTATTGTCATGGTGCAAACATGGCACCCAGGCAACATTGGCGCAGCCGCACGAGCCATGAAAACCATGGGGTTGTGTGACCTAGTATTGGTTAACCCGGTTGAATACCCTCATCCAGAAGCGGACTCTTTAGCCGCCGGTGCAATAGATGTTTTACAGCAGGCCCGTGTGGTGTCATCTGTTGAGGAAGCCATCGATGACTGCCAATTGGTATTAGCCACAAGTGCCCGTACGCGTAGCCACCCTTGGCCAATTAAAGAGGCCCGTGAAGCGGCGCCACAAATTGTCACAGAAGCACAACAAGGCAAGGTGGCCATCCTATTTGGCCCAGAGCGTATGGGGCTGCATAACGACCACCTAAGGCAGGCCCACTTTCATGTGGATATACCTGGCAACCCTGAATACGGCGTATTAAATGTTTCCAACGCGGTACAACTTGTATGTTATGAATGCTTTATGGCACAAAGAGAAACCTTTGATCGCGCCGAAGAAGCGTATCCTCAGGTAAATGAGCTGAATCTGTTTTACCAGCACCTAGAAAACACACTTGATAAAATTGGCTTTTTAATCAAAGCCCACCCCGGACAAGCTATGCTTAGACTCAAGCGATTATTTAACCGAGCTAGACCGGAAAAAACCGAATTAAATATGCTACGTGGCATGTTATCCAGCATGGATAAGCTAAGCAGCCAAGTGAACAAACAAGATCAATCGGATTCAAACGAGAAAAACCATGACTGATAGCCGCACCATAGAACTTGCCAAAGCATTGATCGAAAAAGAATCCGTCACGCCTGATGATGCTCAGTGCCAAGAGTTGATGTCAGGTATATTGAAGCCACTTGGCTTCAATATTGAAATGATGCAATTTGAAGACGTATTAAACATGTGGGCCCGTAAAGGCACAGAAAAGCCCCATGTTTGTTTTGCAGGCCATACTGACGTGGTGCCAACCGGCCCAGAAGAAAACTGGACTTACCCTCCGTTTGAGCCAACCATCGTTGATGGCATGTTATACGGTCGCGGTTCAGCTGACATGAAAGGCTCAGTGGCGGCATTTTTAACCGCAACTGAACGCTTTATTGCTAAACACCCTGACCACAAAGGCTCCATTTCTTATTTAATCACCAGTGATGAAGAAGGGCCGTCTATTAACGGTACTGTAAAAGTAGTGGAAGCGCTTGAGGCGAGAAATGAAAAAATTGACATGTGCATTGTGGGTGAGCCTTCAAGCACAACCGAATGTGGCGACGTCATTAAAAATGGTCGCCGAGGTTCATTAGGCGCGGTCATGACAGTGAAAGGCATTCAAGGTCACGTGGCGTATCCACACTTAGCCAAAAACCCAATTCACATGGTTTCCCCTGCCCTTGCAGAAATGTCGGCAGAAGTATGGGATCACGGCAATGACTTTTTCCCAGCCACCAGTTTTCAAATCAGCAACATTAATGGCGGAACCGGTGCCACCAATGTGATTCCAGGTGAAGTGGAAATCGTTTTTAACTTCCGTTTTTCTACCGAGCTAACACAAGAAATTTTAAAAGAACGCACCCATGCCATTATGGACAAGTACGGTTTTGAATACAAAATCGACTGGAAACTAAGTGGCCACCCTTTCTTAACCGATGAAGGTTCTTTGGTGGACGCCACGGTTGAAGCCATTAAACATGTCACAAACATTGATACTGAATTATCGACCGCTGGTGGCACCAGCGACGGCCGTTTTATTGCGCCTACAGGTGCACAAGTGGTTGAGCTTGGCCCAATCAATGCCACCATTCACCAAGTAAACGAACATGTGAGCGCCAAAGATTTAGAAATCTTATCTGAGATTTATGAGCGCACCTTAGAAAACCTATTGCTGGATTAATTGTTCATGCTTGTTTGTCCAGTTTGTCAAAATCCGCTGAATCAAAATGGCAAAAATCTGAGCTGTGAAAAAAGCCACAGCTTTGATCAAGCCAAGCAAGGTTATTTTAACCTGTTATTGAATACGGCAAAAAACAGCCAGTCTCCCGGAGACAATGCGGCCATGGTAAAAGCTCGGCAAGCATTTTTAGATTCTGGTTTGTATAAAAGCATCAGTGATACCGTGAACCAATTGGTGATTGAGCATTTATGGCAAACAGAATCCCCTCAGTTATTAGACTTAGCCTGTGGTGAAGGGTATTACACCCAGCAATTGCATTACGCCTTAGATGACCATCAAATCAAGCACAGTCTTTATGGTTTAGACATCAGTAAAGACGCCATTAAAACCGCGGCCAAGCGTGACAAATCCATACACTGGATTGTAGCAAACGGATTCAAGGCCCCATTTGCCTCCAACAGTTTGCACTGTGTGCTGAATATGTTTAACCGTGTGAATGCTAAAACACTTCATGCTCTGTGTCATGAAAATGGAAAAGTGATTGTGGCCAGTGCCGCCAAATACCATTTAGAACAATTGAAGCACGCCATTTACAACACACCTAAATTTGAAGAGTTTGACATGGTGGGAGAAATGGGAAATGAATTTGATCATGATGTTCGCCATCAATTGGACTTTGCCATCAAGCTCAAGCCCGAAAATACCCAAGCACTATTGGGGATGACCCCACACGCTTGGCGCTCTAGCCCCGAAACTCAGCAACAGCTATTAGAGAACCCTGAGCTGGAATTAAGGGTAAATGTAAACATCGATTGCTTTACCCCAAAAAAGCTTGAAACTGTAAAAGTGGAAACAGAAACGGAATCAAAATTCGCTCCTGAAAAGAAACCAGCAACGGCTGAAGCTAAAGCAACACAAGAGCCAGCCGAAACAGATACAAAAGATGTTAACCAAAACATATGGAAATCAGGCGGTTAAAAACAACGCCTGAGATGAAAACCTCAAAAAGGACTCCACTATGATGAAGATCGTTCGCTGGCTTGGCATGCTGGCACAAGATTATAAGCGTTGCTTTATGATTTTTATGATCGGACAAATGGTGTTTTTTGTTGGCATTGCCTTTTTTTACTTAAGCGCAAAGCACTATGATAGCCAGCCACTGCTGGCAGAACTGGTGGCTTTTTTAGGCATAGTACTGATTGCCATTGGTGTCCTTGTGGCATTGATAGGCTATTTAAGTTTAACCTATGGCCGCTGGTATCACTTTTTTAGGCGCAAACCTAGTTCACCAAAAGCTGCGGACGATTTATCGGATACTAAAGCTGAACAAGATATACCAACGCCAACCGCTGATCCATCACCAAATAAAACAGAAGAGTAAGTTAATGGAACGCTATCCAGATATCGAGATTTACGCAAAAGACATTAGCTTCAAACAAGTAGAAGATTGGTTGCAACTGCACTTTACATCCGTAGAACGTAAGAACGTCGTCACTAAAAAAAGTGAAGCACGCATACATTTATTGGTAGATGGTAGTGAAGTATTGGTATTTGGTAATGCCATTGGAAAATATTCAAGTATTTGGTTTAAACAAAATAATAGCCCATGGGATACCGATTTAGATTGTGCCCATGCGGCGTGCAAACAACTAGACACACAAATACGTTGCTCTAACTCAGGCTGGGAAGAAGGCCAAGGGCCAGAAAGCCAGTGGTGGCGAGTGACCGATTCAGAAGACGACATGCTAATAGACTGGCCAGAAGCATAAACCTATGCACTGACTAAGAGATATAAAAAAGTCCATTGCTAAAGGATTAACAACGGGCTTTTTCATTATCGTTTTACTTAGAAACGATACGCGACCGATGCATATGCAAAGGTATCATCCGTATAATTATTTTTGCTTCGACCCAGTGGGTCTTCGTCTAATCTATGTTGAATGGTACCTTGGAACGTCAATTGATTGCCAGAAGATAAAGGTACGTAGTGAACAACATTTAAATCCAAACGAGAAAACTCATAACCGTTATCATCTGGACTACCGTAGATGTTCCAGTTTTCAACATGATACCAAGCAACAGCAATTGTGCTTTTTTCATTATATTTATGAATCCAAGATAAACTGCCACTTCGATCTGCAGTGAGTGTGCTCTCTTGTTTCGCTCCGTATGTAAGCTCTCCAGAATCATCTTTATTCGATTCAAAATCATCATTACTGTCTAAGTATGAGAATGATAAGGCTATATCATCATTTTCAGACAATGTAGCACTGAACTGCCCCTCGATTCCTTTTTGTCGTAATCGATTGCTATTAGTGAGTTCTATATCTTTACCTAAGCCTTCTGATATTAACCCGGATAATTCATCTATAAAAATTTTCACATCCAACTGGGCATTCAATGTTGGGAACATTCCA
>CAJXIT010000271.1 GCA_913054055.1 uncultured Thalassolituus sp. | reverse complement strand
TTGTATTTTCACAAAGCCTACCTTTTATAGCTCAGTTGATGTTGGGATTATTAATCTTAGATTTAACCGTATACCTTCTGCATAGAGCACAACATAACTCTCCCATTTTATGGTGGATGCATGAAACCCATCATCAAGCTACTGAAATGAATCTAAGCGTCGGCTTTCGACAAAGTTTGTTTTCGTTTTTAATTATTTGGCTGGCTATTGTGCCGCTATTATTTTTAGGCTTTTCACAACAGGTGATCATACTAAGCCTATTTATGCATCGCTTTTATGACATGTTAATGCACACCAATAAGGCCATTGGGTTTGGGTTATTTGAGTGGGTGTTGGTGAGCCCAAGATTACATCGGGTGCATCACGGGTATGAGCCACAATACATTAATAAAAATTTTGCTAATGTATTTATTTTGTTTGATCGCTTATTTGGTACGTTTCAACCTGCTGAAAATCAGGGCAATGCAATTGGTTTAAGCAACAAAAAAGGCCCCATATATAACCCAATAAGGGCCAGTATGGAGCCATTCAAATCATTGCTAAAAATTAGAAAGCTAAATCAGTTATTTTTGTTTTCTAAAAAATAGTAGTGGAGAAAGTAAAATTAATAATAATGGGTTGATAGAGCCAAGCAAGTCATCATCGTCATCATTTTTTTCAATTGAAAAGCGATTTATTTCACTCCAATCACTAATCCAGTCAGAGATGTAAAGGCTGTCACCAGACCCTTCTGTATAAGTAGCCAGCTGTCTTACAGACCAATTGTACTCTTCACCTGAATTTAGGTTGCTTGGCAGTGTTAGGGTTTCTGAACCTGAAGTGAATACATTGGCGTAAGGAATATCTGCATTTGCCAGTTCAACACCTTCTAATAATACAGGTGTTGCAGCATCAAGATTTGAGCCATCCGTTGGTAAGTCTTCAGTGGTTAGCGCATTTAGTGACTCAGCAATAAATGAAAAGCTTTTTGCTCCATTGGTCGTGATGTTATTAACCATAGGTACTGGTGATAGGGTTACTTCATCCACTACACGGCGTGGAATCATGATGCCACTGTAGAAGCGCAGGCCTAATGCTGCATGAGACTCTTCGTAAGTGATGGTATCCACCATCATGGTTTCGAATGGAAATTCAGTATCAAAGTGAATTTGAACATCACCATTACTATTTAAAATAACAACCTGTTCTAACGAATAAGGGGTTTTAGTGCTATTAGAATCATAGCGTTGTAATTGATGCTGACTATAAATCACAACTTGATTCTCAAGATTTTTAATTAAAACAACATCGGTTTTAGTTTCTTCAACTGAACCCACAGTGAACTGGCCCATGTTCCAGTCAATGTGATAAACATTATTACGCGCTAATGGAAAAATAGTTGGGTAGATCGCAAGCTGAAATGTTCCGCTATTAGGGTTGTCCCAATCACGGCTAATATGTTGATAACTGCTATAGCTATTTAATTCATAGCTGGCTGGTAGCAAGGTGACATAGCCATATTGAGACACCCCAATTCTTGTATAGTCGCTGCCGTTTAATGTAAAGGTAAACGGCAGTTCATAAATTGCGCTATTTCCATTCTGTATCTCGTCCCACTGGCCAACAAACCACTGGTACTCATCCAACTCTAGGGTATTTGAATCGTTTAGTTGATCAGCATCAAATGCACTGGCTTCTAATGTAACGGGGTTTCTAACAATGCTGTCAGTGGTAGGCGTTAACGTATCAGGCACATTAAGAGTGATTGAAATACCTGCCCAAACGGGTGCGCAGAAGATAGAGATAAGTAGTAAGGCTATTTTATTCATATTACCTGTTATCGTTTTTAGTCTAATAGAAAGGCATGATTGTACGGTAAGTGCACAATTAATTAAACACAGGTTGGGAAATTAGAAGGCGATCACTGAATGTGCTATTCAGTGATCAAGGAAAGATGCAGGCGCTTGGCTGGAGGGTTAGTTCTAACTACCCAATATCTTCATTGGCAGGCTCAATATAGGGTTATCAGAATCCGCAAAGCTCATGATTACCAATATATGCCCTGCAGCTACTAATACGTACCAAGCGGCTGAAAACAGTTGTCCGTAGCTATCCAAAGGTACAAGGTGTGAGTAATGACGTTGGCGCCATTCAAAGATAATTTCCAAAGCGCCCACGGCTAAAAAGAATGCCAGTAGCGCCAGGCCAAACGAGTAAGACACCCACAAGCCCAATGCAATGCCTGCGATACAAGCACCAAGGCCCACCCATGAACGCATAGAAAAACTGATGCTTTTTAAAATGTGGCCGCCATCTAATGGCAATATGGGTAACAGGTTGAATAAATTTAAAAGGGCGCTTAAAACCGCTGCTCCGGCAAATAACTCAATATCGGTGACGGCATACAGCAACCAGCATGCTAGGGACATAAATAACCCAAAAACTGGGCCCATGATGGCAATGACAACGTCTTGCCAACGGGTATTAATTTTATCGTCGGATACTGCAAGGCCACCTAAAAAAGGAATCAAATAAATGCCTTTGGTTTTAATGCCAAAATATTTCATGGCTTTTACGTGGCCGTATTCGTGGGCCACTAAACATGCAATCAATACTAGGGCAAATTCAAGCGAAAACAGCCAAGCGTAACCGGCCACCGAGGCACCAGCTAAAACCGCTTTTACCACCTTGGCACTTTTTAATAATTTAAACCCCAAAGCGGCTAGGCCAAGTAGATTAGTGGCGGGTTTTTGTTTCACTAAATGCCCGCCCATAGGCATTGGGCATTCGCCACTTTCTTGCTGACGCTGATCTACCCAAAGTTGATAGCTTAAGTGATTGTCTTGCGCTTGAATGTTCAAGCTGATGGCCAGTGGGGCAGCAGGTTGTACCGCCGCTTGCGCTTGCAACTGAAAACGATGAGCCAATTCAGTTACTCTTACGCCGGCCAGTTCAATACGGCTCACCAATTGATTATCCCAATATAAGCTTTGTGTGGAATCTTCATCGCTGATTAGGCGCAAGGGTTTGCCCATTAGCAATACGTTTAACAGTTCTTGCTGCATGTTGGGTTGCTCTGGACTTGGTTGTTCAGAATCAGTAGAGGCTTGAGAGTCGTTTTCTAAATCGGACAAGTGGATCACGCTATATGGATGACAATTTACAATCTAAATCAGCCCATGATTATCCTAGAGTGAAAGCATAAATCAATGTTGTATATGAAGGGAGTGATTGCCGTAAAAAGCTTTTAAGCTTAACTAAACCAAGCAATTCATCTATGTGTGTTATTTACTTCAGGTTTTTTACTGTGAGAAGTGCAAAGTGGTTTAGGCGAATGAAGGGTCGTATAGCCTTTTGAATCATTATAATTAACGCTTGCTCGTAACCGTGACCGGTACCGCTGCTGTGTTTGACGGACAAAACACAGCAGCGACGGATTTAAGGTTTAGTAATTTTTCAGTTCAAACTGATCGTCACTGGTTTTAGCGGTATAGCGTCCTTCCACTTGATCCCATTGATGATCATCTCCCATCATATTGCGAATACGGTTATCAGACGTTCTAGCACTGGCGGCATCTGATCCGGTTGTTTTGCGGCGTCCCCACCAGTTAATGGTCACTTCTTCTGGCTCAGCATCGCCCATTGATTGAAAGTACCAGTGGCGAGCATTAATGTGCTTGCCTGCAATATCGGTCGCACTTAAATACCAAAAGCGAAGATGGTTAAGGTTTACAATGCCTTCTAGCGGTGTGTTTTGATCGCCGATCCATAGGTCGTAAATCGCTGACGATTTATACCATTCCACTGCAACATCTTGGTCAGCAATCATTTCAGAAATGGCCCAGCGAGTACGCTCCCCCGTCCAATCGTGACTGCCGTCACCATTTTGATCACCTAAATAGCTTTTTCCATTTTTAGACCAAAATGGGTCCAGTAACGCGATGCGATTGGGCATAACGTTCGCAGAAACAGTACCAGAGTTAACGGCATCGTTAATTTGCGAAGCAGTAAAAACCGCTAATTGGTTACCAAGGGAATGCCCAGCAAAGCGAATGTTGCCAGAGGTATTATTAGCCAAAGCCGTTGTGATTTGTTCAAACGCCAATTCACCCACCGATTTATTGGGGGACTGCGCCGTACTATAACTGCCATCATCTAAACGGTAGCGCATGCCTTTCGGGCCACTGGCGCTCCATAATTTCGCTTCGGCGTTTTTTACTTCCCCTTCGTCAGCAAATTGGTTCCAGTAAAAAATACCCACATTCCAGCCTCTTTGCTTCCAGCCAAGATGAGATAAAGAATTGCCGTTGTCTTCAAAGGTAAAACTCTCGCGGCTGTAGTTATCAGCAGACGAGCCATTTTGCCAACCATGAAAGTAAATAACGGTGGGTCTAGAATCGTCATAATAATTCACAATGGTTGGAACAATGTTGCCATTATCATCAAGCGCATTTACTTGATTTTCTGCGCCATTTTGCACCCTTACCCAGTGCAAGCCGTAATCTAAAAACTCATCACCGGTTGCTTCAACCAAGTTTGAGAATGAGACGGCTAAACCGATCAGTATGGAAAAAATGGGATTGAATATCTTTCTGTTTATTAATGTCATGGGCCACTCCAGTTTATAGTTTTAGTTGTACTTCTTGTTGTTACTGCACCTTAAAAGCTCTTTAAGTAGTTTGAGTCTAGGAGTGGGTACTGGCTAACACAGGGTCAAAAGAGGGCAATTAAGGTTAATCCGATCCAGAAAAGGGGAGGTTAGAAGTGGGTTATAGACATAGCCGGAAAACCATTTGGAAGGTGGCTTAACCTTTCTAGAGTGTCACGCTTAAATACATGGTACCGAATCAATGGAAATGAAATTAAACATCCCTAAATACTCTGTACCTTTTAAACTAAAAATCTTGTTTTCGGAAAACACTGCCGTCTATTTATACCGCAAACTGCTATACTGCATGCATATCATTTATCCATGCCACCTCATCTCTGCATTATCTTATTTATAGGCTCTCTTTCTTTTCAGCCGTGCATTGATCAATCATTACCGAGGCTTTTGTATGCCATTTTCCAAACTGGGTTTATGCGACCCCATTGTTAACGCTGTA
>CAJXIT010000270.1 GCA_913054055.1 uncultured Thalassolituus sp. | reverse complement strand
CACAGCCTCAAAAGTGGGGGCTACCTGACTACACCTCTGATGCCAATAAAAATGCCAAAGAGACAGCTTTTAACTATGACCCAAGCTGGATGCCGACTGTTGATGAAGCTATTGAAGATGAAGAGCTGATATTAACGGAAGAGCAGATTGAATTGATTAAGCAAGGTGCTTATCAAGAAGGCATGCAGCAAGGTCAAGAAGCTGGCTTTAAGCAAGGTTTTGAAAAGGGTAAAGAAGAAGGTTTTACTGCAGGTCACGCTGAAGGTAATGAAGCAGGAAAACTTGAAGGTGTGACCGCTGGTCAAGAATACATACAACAGCAAGTTGCTATTTTTATGGGGTTAGCCAATCAGTTTGCTCAGCCATTAGAGCTGATGAATGCTCAAGTAGAAAAGCAGTTGGTGGATATGGTATTAACTTTGGTTAAAGAAGTTGTGCATATTGAAGTGCAGACTAACCCTCAAATTATTCTTGATACCGTGAAAGAATCTGTCGAGTCATTGCCTGTTTCTGGGCATGCTATTACCTTGAAACTAAACCCTGAAGATGTACAAATCATACGTTCGGCTTATGGTGAAAGTGAGCTTGATACTCGTAATTGGACTCTGGTTTCAGAGCCAGCATTAAACCGTGGAGATGTACAAATCGAAGCGGGAGAATCCAGTGTAAATTACCGGATGGAAGAGCGTGTACGTAGCGTTATCCAAAGTTTCTGCGGCTCTAACCGTCATCAAGGTCATGAGTAATGCTTGAATTAGCCGAACGCTTAAGCCAATACAAAGTTCAAGGTCTTAAATCACGTCCTATCGCATCTGGTCGTTTAGTGAGAGTTGTTGGCTTAACGCTAGAAGCTACTGGGTGTAAAGCACCTATAGGTAGCTTGTGTCTGGTGGAAACCATGTCAGGAGAAATGGAAGCTGAAGTGGTTGGTTTCTCTGGTGATAACCTTTACCTGATGCCGAGTGAGCAAATTACCGGTATTTTGCCCGGAGCACGTGTGACGCCTGTAACCGCTGAAAGTGGTATTCCTGTTGGTATGGAACTACTTGGACGAGTGATAGATGGTGTTGGTAACCCGCTAGACGGTTTAGGTGCTATTTATACGGAGCACAGAGCGTCATTTAACTCAGACCCTATTAATCCATTGTCTAGAAAGCCTATTTCAGAACCTCTTGACGTTGGGCTGAAGGCAATTAATGGATTGCTCACTGTTGGTAAAGGGCAACGGATTGGTTTGTTTGCTGGGTCCGGTGTTGGTAAGTCTGTGACTCTAGGAATGATGACACGAGGCACTACCGCGCAAGTTGTTGTTGTAGGCTTAATTGGTGAGCGTGGTCGAGAAGTAAAAGAATTTATTGAAGAAATCTTAGGTGAAGATGGACGTAAGCGTTCTGTGGTGGTCGCAGCCCCTGCTGACTCATCACCATTAATGCGATTGAAAGGCTGTCAAACCGCTTTAACAGTTGCAGAATATTTTAGAGACCAAGGTTTAGATGTTTTATTGCTGATGGATTCACTCACTCGTTTTGCACAAGCGCAGCGTGAGATTGCATTATCCGTTGGCGAGCCACCGGCAACGAAAGGTTATCCGCCTTCTGTATTTGCAAAGTTGCCGGCTCTGGTTGAAAGAGCGGGCAATGGTAGTGATGAACAAGGTTCAATAACGGCTTTCTTTACGGTGTTAACTGAAGGTGATGATTTACAAGATCCAATCGCTGATGCATCACGAGCAATCTTGGATGGTCACATTGTTCTTTCGCGTGAAATGGCTGATGCAGGTCATTACCCTGCTATTGATGTCGAGAAGTCGGTGAGTCGTGTTATGCCTCAGATAACAACAGAAGAACACGTCATGATGTCAAAAGCTGTGAGGCAAGTTCTCTCAATATGCCGTAAAAACCAAGATCTTGTTTCTATCGGCGCTTATAAGCCTGGAACCGATCAAGCGATAGATAGTGCATTTACACTGAAGCCACGTCTTGATGATTACTTACAGCAAAAAATGAAAGAAACCGTACCTTATGATATGTGCGTCAATATGTTAAAGCATGTATTAGGAGGGTAGTAGACAATGGATAATGCTTTAGAGTTTTTATTAGAACAAGCGAAAGACAAAGAAAATCAAGCCGTGCTTGCTTTGAATAAAGCGAACTCTGAGCTCCAAGATTATTACAAACAAGTTTCTCAAATCGAGCAATACCGTCTCGATTATTGTCAGCAACTTGTTGATCGTGGTAAATCAGGGTTAACAGCAAGTCAATATGGTCACTTGAATCGGTTTCTAACGCAGTTAGATGAAACCTTATCTAAGCAAAGACAGGCTGAAGGTCACTTTAAAAACCAAGTTGATAACTGCCAAGATTATTGGATGGAATTACGTAAGCAGCGTAAATCTTATGAGTGGTTGCTTGAAAAAAAACAGAAAGAAAAAGCGAAACAGCAAGACCAACGTGAACAGAAGCAGATGGATGAGTTTTCTACATTGCTTTATAGCCGTCGCCGTAACAATTTTTAGAATTCGTTTTTTATGACGTTCTGTCCAACTTCCTCCCGACATATTCATTTCGTTTAACTTCTGGCGTATTTCTTGCTTTAACTATCTTTGATACACGCATTTACCTCTTACTTTAAATGCGTCCGACTTTCTTTTCATTGCTTTACTTAATCGTTAGCAGTGACGCGAATAGATAGAGCCAGACATATGAATATAAGCCTTCCTTCAAGTTCGACGAGTCATAAAACCTCTTCATTATTAGAGTCGAATGCTGCTGATATAAAAACAGAAGAAAGTGGCAGTTCTAAAGGTTTCTTTGAAACACTCAAAGAGGCTTTTTCATCGAAGGAAACAAGCTCTAAATCAGATGTAGAATCTGTAAAAAACCAATCAGAAAGCAAAGTATCAGAGGGATCAGACGATAGCTCTGAAAAAGTGGCTTCAGATGCTTCCAAAGGAAAACAAAGCGAACAAACTTCAAGTGAACCTGAAGGTGTTGGAAGTAGTAAAAATAAAGGCGAACAACAGCTTACCTCGGATGAATCTGAAGAAACATTGCTTAAACAGGCTAAAAATAATGATGAATCTGAACTGGGTAAGGGCGATGTTAAATCTCAAGCAGCATTAGATTCATCTAACCAGCAGGTTACCTCTGATAATAAGGCACTGAAGACCTCTGAAATACCTAAAGGCGAAGTAGATGAAAGCCTTGTTGGCAAAGATTCTAAAGTTGTATCTGACTCTAAAGGGGAATCAGACTCTAAGACCAAATCAGATCAAGGTTCAGTTTCTCCTTTAAGTAAATATACAACTCAAGGGCAAGGCGAAAGCATCAAAGCGGAAACTGCGGTGAAAGCCTCTGCTGCGATGAATGAAGGTAATAAATTACTTGGTCAGCTCGATGAAGCGAATAAGACACTTCAGCCGCAAGCGAACGGCAAGGCTTTGCCTCAAGTCAGCTCTGAAGGTGGGGGAGTATCAGTACCTATAACGGCATTAGGTAAGTTAGATGCGCAAGCTATGTTGAACCCACAAGCTATGACTAACTCACAAGTTATTAGTTCTTCTAGTGCTGGCGAGGCTGCATCTGTTGCTGGAACGGCAGGTGTACCCCTTAGTACTATTCCTTCAACAAATTCAGACCAGATACTTGTTAAATCCGAGGAGCAGTTAGCGGTAGAAGCGAATGAAAAAGCAATCATGAAGCTGACACAAGGAGCGCCTGTCTCTTCATTAAGTGATCAACAGGTACAGCAATTACTTAATCAGGGCGTGACAATACAACAGCTTGAAGCCAGCCTACAGAATGAGAAAGTAACAGCGGAGCTAAATCAAGCTCAAGCTTTGAATGGTACCGTTCCAGCTACAACTCCACTTACAGTAAGTATGATGCAGTCAGGTAAAGCACCTGAATTATCTGAAAGTGATGCTCAATTGGTCATTGAAGTTGAGCAACATACCCAAGCCATTAATCAACTTAATGTGCAAATTAGTATGACAGAAGCTGTCGTTAATGAGTTACAAGTTAAACAAGCGAGTGGTACCGAGTTAGCAGCAGAAGAACTGGCATTATTAGCGAAGGCGACAGAAGACCTTCAAGCGTTGAATGAGCAGCTTGTGACCGTGACCGAGCAAGCAAAGCAACTCTATACGGAAGCTTTTCAGAAAGGAATAATTAGTCAAGAATCGTATTACCAGGTAATGAAGAACCAAAAAGATGAGGGTTCTCTGGTAGCCGCTGAAAATGAACAGCCCATTAACACTATTGCATGGGGAAGTTCGACATCTGATGTGAAAGTATCTGCTGAAGGCAAAACGGTGACAGAAAATACGCTAGCGACCAAAACGGTTCAAACTGGTGTCGCTGCTTCTGTACAGCAAGCGCTAGCTCAAGCTTCAGCAGCGGATAAAACGATGGCAGCTTCTTCAGTGCCTGTCGCGTCTGCAAGCTTGGATAATGCAGCAGCACTTTCTCAAACAACGCCGTTCGGTGCTGTGCCAGATGCAGCATTAAGTGCAGCAAAATCATCGCCTTCAGAGGCAGTTTTGAAAGCGGGTATTGGTGGTGCCGCGCTGGCTGGTTTATCTAAAACCACTCAGAAAGATGATGGCAAAGAAGGGACGTTAGCACAGCAAATTGCTGCGGCTTCTGGACAGCAGGGCATGCCAAGTACAGCACCTACAAGAGCCGAAATTCAAGCCGCTCAACAAGCGCCACTTCAGTTAACTAAAGAGTTGGCGAATGAGCAGGTTGCTGAAAAAGTTCAAATGATGATGTCGAAGAACTTGAAAAATTTAGATATTCGACTTGATCCACCTGAACTCGGTCGTATGCAAATTCGAATGACAATGAATAATGATATTGCCAACGTTCACTTCACTGTTGCGAACCAACAAGCCAGAGACATCATTGAGCAAACTTTACCTCGTCTAAGGGAGATGCTCGCTCAGCAAGGTCTACAATTGGCTGAATCATCAGTACAGCAGCAAAGCTCGGGGCAAGGTCAAGACCGATATAATAGCGGTGGAAACGATCAGCAATCAGGCGGTAACCGCACAAATGATGGTCAAGGTGGAGAAAACCTTGAGTCTG